>JAYQOZ010000175.1:0-5513 GCA_038145035.1 Gemmatimonadaceae bacterium
GACCACGTGCCAGCGGAATCGGGTCTTGATGCGCTCGATGGGACAGGGCGCCGGCCCCAGCACCGTCACGCCGAGCCCGAAGGCGAGGTCGGCCTTGATGCACCACTCGGTGAGCTCTGTGGCAAACCGGGCCACCGCGGCCTCGTCCAGGCCGCTGACGACGAGGTTTGCCAGACGAAGGGTCGGCGGATACGGCGGCGACTCGCGGGCCGGCAGCTCCTCGGCCACGAAGGCGTGGTAGTCGTGCCTGAGCGCGCAGCGCACCGCATGGTGCGATGGCACGCGCGTCTGGATGAAGACTTCCCCGCCCTTCGGCCCGCGTCCCGCGCGTCCGGCGACCTGGCTCCGCAGCTGGAAGCTGCGCTCCGAGGCCCGGAAGTCCGGCAGGTTGATGCCGATGTCCGCGTCGATCACCCCGACCAGCGTGACGTTGGGGAAGTCGAGGCCCTTGGCTATCATCTGCGTGCCGAGCAGGATGTCCACCTCGCCGCGGCCGACGCGATCGAGGATCGCCGTGTGCGCCCATTTCCCCGTGGTGGTGTCCACGTCCATGCGCGCCACGCGGGCCTCCGGCAGGCGCTCCATCAGCAGGCGCTCGACCTGCTGGGTGCCGAGACCGCGCTGGCGCTTCATCGGCTGGCCGCAGTCGGCGCAGGGACGCGCGGCATCCTCCTGGTGCAGGCAGTAGTGGCAGACCAGGCGCTCGGGCGTACGGTGGTAGGTGAGCGAGATCGAGCAGTTGGGACAGGTCGCGACGTGCCCCTCCTCGCACTGCACGAAGCTGGCGTAGCCGCGCCGGTTGAGCAGCAGGATGCTCTGCTCCTTCCGCGTGAGACGATCGTGCAATGCCTGCTCCAGCGGCGCGGACAGCACCTGGCGACGGGCCCGGTCCTTGGGCGTGGCGGCCTTGATCTCGGCGCGCAGGTCCACCACCCGCACCTCGGGCAGCGTGCCACCACCAACGCGATCCGGCAGGGTGAGCAGCTGATAGCGCCCGTCGCGGGCGTTCACCCAGCTCTCAAGACTCGGCGTGGCACTGCCGAGCACGCAGCGCGCCCCGGTCTCGCGGGCCCGCACGATGGCCACCTCGCGGGCGTGGTAGCGCGGCGTCTCACCCTGCTTGTAGCTGCCTTCGTGCTCCTCGTCCACGATGATGGCGCCGAGGCGCGGGAGCGGGGCGAAGATGGCCGAGCGCGCGCCGACGGCGATGCGCCGCTCGCCGCGCTGCAGGGCGCGCCATGCGTCGAGGCGCTCGCCGTCGCTGAGGCCGGAATGCAGCACCGCCACGGCGTCGCCGAAGACCGCGCGGAAGCGGTCCACCGCCTGCGGCGTGAGCGCGATTTCCGGCACCAGCACGATGGCAGTCTCGCCGCGCCGACGGACAACGTCCTCCAGCACCTTGAGGTACACGAGCGTCTTGCCGCTCCCCGTGATGCCGTGCAGCAGCGACACGCTGCCCGGTGCGGACGCCAGGATCGCGTCCACGGCCGACTGCTGCGCGGGAGTCGGCGTGATGGCCGGCGGCCTCGGTGCGGGCCGGTCGGCAAAGGGGTCGCGAAGCCGCGTGACGTCCTCGACGCGGGCCAGGCCGCGCTTCACGAGGCCCTGCACCACCGTCGGCGTGCAGCCGAGGCGCTCCACCAGATGCCGGACCGGCGCGCGACCCCCAAGCTGTTCGAGCAGCTCGTAGAGCGCGCGCTGCTGCGGGGAGCGCCTGAAGGCCTCGTCGCGGGCGAGAAGCGTCGGCAGATCGCCATCGATGACGAGCAGCCGCTCCTGGCGTCCGGCGGCATCGGGCTTGGCCGCCACGCCAAGGGCGGCGGGCAGCACCGAACGTGCGACCAGCCCGATGGGCGCCACGTAGTAGTCGGCGATCCAGCGGCAGAGGGCGAGGAGGTCCGGCCCCAGTGCGGGCGTCGCATCCGGGGCGTCGAGAATGGGCTTTGCCGCCTTGCCGTGGAGCGCCGCCTCGGAGCTTTCGCCCAGGCAGACACCGATGACCTGCTTGCCGCGCACCGGCGCGACGACGCGACTCCCCGCGACGACGGGGTGCCGCGTGGTGTCGGGGACCGCGTAGGTGAAGGTCTGCAGCAGCGGAAGCGGCAGTGCGACCTCGATGAGCCGCGTGGTCACCCCGCGGGGCGCGTGGCGCGCACGGGAGGCGCGGCGCGGACGCCGTCGGCGTACATCCAGCCGTAGATGTCGTCGGCGAGGTCGTCGCCGCGCTGGTAGCGCTTGTCGGGGTTCTTCTCGAGACAGCGCATGACCACGCGGGCCAGGCGGTCCGGGATGTCCGGCAGCAGCGTGGCGATCTGCGGCGCCGCCTCGTGCACGTGCTTGTAGCCGATCGAGTAGCCATCGGGGCCATCGAAGGGCGTGACGCCGGAGAGGCACTCGAAGAGCATCACGCCCACGGCGTAGAGGTCGGCGCGGCCGTCCACGAAGAGGCCCATGGCCTGCTCCGGCGACATGTAGTGCGGCGTGCCCATGGCGCGGCCGCCGGCCGTCATACGGCCGTGGAAGTACGCGGTGGCAATGCCGAAGTCCGTGAGGATGGCGTTGCCGTCCGTGTCGAAGAGCACGTTGTCCGGCTTCACGTCGCGGTGGATGACGCCCTGCCGCGCCGCGTAGTCCAGCGCCGTCGCCACCTGCGCGCAGATGCGCGCCGCGCGGGCCATCTCGATGGTGCGCGTGCGCGTGAGGTCGTCGGCCAGGCAGCCGCCGTTGAGGAACGGCAGCACCAGGCACACGGCCTCGTCGGTCTCGCCGTAGTCCAGCGGCGAGCAGATGAACGGATGCAGCAGCCGGCTCGCCGATTCCGCCTCACGCCGGAACCGCACCCGCATCTCCGTGTCCCGGGCGAGGTGGGCGTGCATCACCTTCACGGCCAGCGGACGGCTCAGCAGGTGGTGTCGCGCCTCGTAGACGTCGGCCATGCCCCCGCTACCGATGCGCCGCACGACCTTGTAGCGGTGCCCCGTGGCGTGGCGCAGCGAGGTGATCAGGTGGTCGGGCGCATCGACGGCCGACGGGATCTCCGGCAACGTCTGCCCGCACTGCAGGCAGGCGCGCACGTTGCTCCGGTTCCAGGTGCCGCAGTCGGGACAGAACACGGATGCAATATGGCGGCTAGAGCCAGCCGTTGCGACGGAGCATCCAGAGCAGCCCGCCGCCGAGCCCGAGCTGCAGGGTCAGCATGACCCAGAAGCCGTGCGGCCACTCGGAGAGCGGGATGTGCGCGAAGTTCATGCCCCACATGCCGCTGACCACGACGAACGGCACGCTCAGCGTGGCCACCACCGTGAGGCCCTTCGTGACCATCCCCATCCGGTTGGACACCTGCGTGAGGTAGGCGTCCAGCGTGCTGCTGATGAGTTCGCGGTAGGTGTCGAGCGACTCATTCTGCCGGATCACGTGATCGTACACATCGCGAAAGTACACCTGTGCCTCGGGGCTCAGGTGCGCGCAGGGCCGGCTCTGCAGGATGTTAAAGACCTCGCGCATCGGGGCCAGGTGGCGCTTGAGCTGCAGCACGAGGCGCTTCACGCTGAAGATGTCGCGCATGGCCGCGTGGTCGAAGGCGACGAACACCCGTGACTCCAGCTGATCCACGAACTCGTCGAGCTGGTCGATGATCGGGAAGTACGCGTCCACCGTGGCGTCGAGAATCTGGTGCAGCAGCCGGCCGGGGCCACGTGCGAGCACGTCGGGCGCGCGCTCCAGGCGCTGCACCGTGGCGTCCACGCCTGGGGCGTGGGGGCCGTGTACCGTGACCACGTAGTTCCGGCCGATGAAGCTCCAGAGGTTGAAGGTCTCGATGTCGTACTGGTCATCCGTCTCGGTCACGAAGCGCACGCCGCGCACGACGGTAAACGTGTAGTCCGGAAACTCCTCGAACTTGACGCGTCCCTCGCTCGAGGTGGTGTCCTCGACGCTCAGGGGATGGAAGCGGAAGACCGTCGCGAGCAGGGCCTGGTGCTGCGCGTTGCCCGCCTCGAGGTCCACCCAGAGCAGTCCGCGGCCGTCCGTGAGGATGGCCCCGAACTCCTTCGGGTCGAGGTTGGTACGCATCGCACCGGTGTCGTCGTGAAACCACGAGCGCGGGCGCTGCCCAGCGCCGCCGGCGGCGGTCGGCTTGCTCTTGCGGATGCGGAGCGCGGGGGAGCGCTTGGGCATACAGGGAAGCTACGCGGGGGCTCGGGACTCGCCACCCGTGGCCCGCGGCCGTGCTGTTCGCTCAGTCGGTCAGCGCAGGGCCTCGAGGTGGGCAACGACACCCTGGGCCAGCCGCGCCGGCGCGTAGCCGCCCTCCAGCGCGCTTACGAGCCGCCCGCCGCACCAGCGCTCGGCGCGCGCCACCAGCTCGCGGGTAAGGCTGGCGACGTCATCGAGCTCCAGGGTGAAGCCGCCCAGGGGATCCCCGGCCAGGCTGTCGAAGCCAGAGCTCACGAGCACGAGATCCGGCGTCCACCCCTCCGTCGCCGCATCCACCGCCGTGAACAGCGCGTCGAGGTAGCGTCGCGCCGGGAGCCCGGCCGGCATCGGCACGTTCCAGACGCTCCCGTGCGGACCGCGATCGTCCGCCGCCCCGGAGCCCGGATACCAGGGCCACTGATGCATCGACACAAAGCGAATGGCCGGTTCCGGCTCCACCAGCGCCTGCGTGCCGTTGCCGTGGTGTACGTCCCAATCCACGATCAACACGCGCTCCGCACCCAGCTGACGCGCCCGATACGCCGCGACGGCCACGCTCCCAAAGAGGCAGAAGCCCATGCCCTGATCGCGCAGGGCGTGATGGCCCGGCGGGCGGACGGCGCAGAAGCTCCGGCGGTTGCGGCCGTCCATTGCGCGCTCCACGGCCTCGAGCACGCTGCCGGCGGCCCCGCAGGCGGCGTCCCAGCTGCCCTCGCTGACCACGGTGTCGGCATCGAGCCGCCCGCCGCCCGCCGCCGCGAGCGCACGCACCCGAGCGATGTACCCAGGGTCGTGCGCCAGCGCGAGCTCGTCCTCGGTCGCGTGGCGGCCCTCGAGCAGGTCGAGCGCCATGAACAGCTCGGGATGGTACTTCAGCGCACTCGTGATGGCGCGCACGCGCCCCACGTGCTCCGGATGGCCCCAGCCGTTGTCGTGGCGCCCGCAGTCGGAATGCGAAATGAAGGCGAGGCTCACGGCGCCCCCCGTGCCCGACGTGAGGTCCACTCGCCCAGCAGCGCCGCGAGCAACAGGAGGCCGAGCCAGGCCGGAAGGCGCGGTGCCCGCGTCGGGCCCCTGGGCGCGTCGGCATTCGGTTCGCCGAGCGCCTGGACGAGCGCGGCACGCGGTGCAGGATCGGCGGGGGCCAGCGGATCGGTCATCGGCATGGCAATCTCGGCGGCGGCGGCCAGCCCCACCAGCCGCGACCAGAAGGCGCGATGTTCGGCGGGCGCTCGGCCCTCGCCGAGCATCCGCCAGCGCCAGGTGTCGGTGTAGCCCACCTGGATGACCCGGCCCGCCCCGACGCGACGGGCCACGAC
>JAYQOZ010000176.1:0-5490 GCA_038145035.1 Gemmatimonadaceae bacterium
CAGGAGATCTTGGCGTTGTCGAAACGCAGAACGGCGCCTCCCCCGAAGGGAGACGCCGTTCCGTTGCGTCAGGAGCGACGCTCAGCCAATCACGGGGTGCCCGTGACGGTGAGGTTCATGCCGGAGACGGCACCGGCGGGCGTCCAGGAGTACAGACGCACGCGGTACCAGCCAGCGGCGGCCGTCGCGATGGTGCAGGTCTCACCGTTGCCGGAGTTCCACGAGCGGCAGACGAAGCCGGAGCCGCCGTTGTCCGTGGTGGTCCAGTTGGTCACGCCCGGCGCGATGACGTACAGGTCACCGTCGCCGCTGCCACCCGAGGTGACGGCGCCGAAGCCGGTGAAGCCGTTGCCGACCGGATTGAAGGCGAAGCTGTAGCCGGAGCCCGCCGCCATGTCCGGCGCGGTGACCAGGGTGCCCGAGACCAGGTTCTGTGCGACCTCGAAGGCGGCCGTGCCGATGATGTCGGCGCCCCCGTTGCCGGAGCCGGTCGCATTGGCCGAGATGACCACGGCGCCAACGCCGCCCCCGAAGGTGGCGACACCAGTGCTGGCGTCAACAGCCGCGACGGCCGGGTTGTTCGACGACCAGGTGATCGGGGTGGTGATGGTGTTGCCGAGGCCCGACTTGGCGGTTGCCACCAGCGAGCTGTTGGAGCCGGTGTTGCCGCGGAAGCCAATCGCGTCGGCGCCGGTGCCGCCGGTGATCGTCACCGTGGCGACGACCGCGTTGCCGCTGACCGTGACGGTCGCCGTGCCAGTCTTGGTGACGCCGCCGTCCTGCGCATTCGCCGCCGTGGCGGTGATGGTCGCGGCGGTGGCATCAGCCGTCGCCGCGCCCACGGAGACGAGGCCTGAGGAGCTCACGGTAACACCGGCGTTGTTCGACGACCAGGTGATCGTACGGCCGGTGACCGTCGCGCCCTGCGTGTCCTTGACCGTCGCCGTCAGCTGCTGCGTTGCCTCGCGACGAAGCGTCGGCGTGGCCGGGGCCAGGGTAATCGTGCCAACCGGGTAGCGGACCGAGACGAGGATGGAGTCCGTCTGGCCGCCCGCCGTGGCACGGATGTACGAGGAACCGCCGGCCACCGCGGTGATCTCACCGGTGGTGCTGACCGAGACGGCCGCCGCGTTCGACGTGGCCCAGGTCACGGCCTTGTCGATGAAGTTGCCCTTCGAGTTGGTCGGAACGGCCAGCAGCTGCCGCGTCTGCGCCGGGATGAGGTTCGTCAGCGTCTGGTTGTTCGGCAGCGTGACGATCTCGACGACCGCGATGGACGACGGGCCGAGGTCACTGTCGTCGCTCGAACAGGCGCCAAGGGTGAGGAGGGAGACCGCGAGCAATGCGGTCAGGCGGCGCCCCCAGGGCGCACGGAGGGAGTGCTTCGGCATCAGGCAGTACCGGTGCTGGGGTGAAGGGACGCGGACTCTCACCGCAGGAGAGAAAATCCACGCGAATGCTGCCGTCCGCAACGAACGCTACGGGAGGCGACTGAGACAATGTTGATACAACTCCAACGGATGTGCAAGCACCCACCGAATATGAGGCTTTCGGGTAATGTTCGGCCTGCTTCGCCTTTCGGTTCCCGCCGGCAACTCCTACGTTCCTGCCGTTCGTCCCGCTTTCCCTCCTTTCTAGACCGACATGCGCTCATCCGCCGCGCTCCGCTTCGCCCTCGCGACTAGCCTGCTCCTGCCCTTCGCTCCGCTGCATGGCCAGACGCCCGCCACCGGGGAATGGGTGTCCCTGCAGACGCCCACGGCATGGCGAGGCTATCGCGCTGACACGCTGGCAAGCGGCTGGCGCTTCGACGAGGCGAGGGGAGAGCTCGTGCGCGGGGATCGCGCGGGGGACATCATCACCCGGCGGCAGTTTGGGGATTTTGAGTTCGAGTTCGAGTGGCGTGTGAGCAGCAGGGGCAACAGCGGCGTCTTCTACCGCGCCACCGAAGGCACGCGGATCGTCTACGAGAACGCGCCTGAGTTCCAGATCCTCGACAATGTCTCGGCGCCCGACGGACGCAGCCCGCTGACCTCCGCGGGCGCGAACTACGGCCTCGACGCGCCGCTGCGCGACGTCACGAAGCCCGTGGGTGAGTGGAATCACTCGCGCATCATCGCCCGCGGCCCCCACGTGGAGCACTGGATGAACGGCGTGAAGATCGTCGAGTACGAGCTCTGGACACCCGAGTGGAGGGCCAAGGTCGCGGCCTCGAAGTTTCGCGCTTGGCCCGCCTACGGCTGGGCGACCTACGGGCACATCAGCCTGCAGGAGCACCCCGGTGAGGTCGCCTTCCGCGGCATGCGCATCCGGGAGCTGGCCCCGTGATCAAGACGCGCCTCGCCATTCTGATGTTCCTCCAGTACTTCGTCTGGGGTGTGTGGTTCGTCACCATGGGCACCTATCTCGGCCAGACGCTGCGGTTCTCCGACCCACAGATCGGCCTGGCCTACGGCGCCACGGCCATCGCCGCGCTCATCTCGCCGTTCTTTGTGGGCATGGTGGCGGACCGATTCTTCGCCACCGAGAAGCTGCTTGCCCTGCTGCACCTGGCGGGCGGCATCATCATGTGGATCGTCAGCGGCCAGCGGGCCTTCGGCACGTTCTATCCGCTGCTGATCGTCTACGCCGTCTGCTACATGCCGACGCTGTCGCTGTCCAATGCCATCAGCTTCCATCACATCAAGGATCCCGCCAGGGAGTTCCCGCTCATCCGCGTGCTCGGCACGCTGGGCTGGATCGTGGCGGGCATCCTCGTCGGCAAGGTGCTGAGGGCCGACGCGCAGGCGCTCCCGATGCAGCTGGCCGCCGGCGCCAGCATCGCGCTCGGACTGTTTTCGTTCCTCCTCCCCGCCACACCGCCGAAGGCGGCGGGTCGTCCGTTCAGCGTCCGGGATGCATTCGGCCTCGATGCGCTGCGCCTGCTGCGGCACCGCGACTTCCTGGTCTTCACGCTGGGCAGCTTCCTGCTCTGCATTCCGCTGCAGTTCTACTACACGTTCACGAACCTGTATCTCAACGAGATCGGGGCGCCGGAGCCGGCGTTCATCCAGACCTTCGGGCAGATGAGCGAGATGCTGTTCCTCGTCGCCCTGCCGGTCTTCCTGATGCGCTTCGGCATCAAGACGGTGCTGCTGGTCGGCATGGCCGCCTGGGCCGCGCGCTACTTCGCCTTCGCCGGCGGCAATGCGGGCCCAGGGATGTGGATGATCTACCTCGGCATTGTCCTGCACGGCGTCTGCTACGACTTCTTCTTCGTGGCGGGGCAGATCTACACGGACCAGCGTGCGGGCGAGTCCATCCGTGCCGCGGCACAGGGGTTCATCAACTTCGTCACCAACGGCCTCGGCTACTTCGTGGGCGCCTTCGCCTCGGGCTGGGTCGTGAACCGCTACGCGACCATCGATGACGCGGGCGGCGTGACCCTGCACGACTGGTCCCGCATCTGGCCGATTCCTGCCTACGGCGCGCTCGTCGTCTTCCTGCTCTTCCTCGTACTCTTCCGCAGCAGCGACCGCTCCTCCTCCACCTGAGGCCCTCCATGTCGCGTGACTCGCGCTTCGATCGCCGCCGCTTCGTCGGCACCATGGCCGCCGCCGGCGCCGCCGCCTCGATTCCGCAGCCGCTGCATGCGCTGTCCGATCGCGCCGCAGGCCAGCCCACGCAGAAGCTCCGGATCGCCTGCATCGGCGTCGGCGGCATGGGCTACAGTGACGTCCGGGGGGTGAGCGGCGAGCAGCTGGTCGCCTTCGCGGCCGTGGACTGGCGCTCGGCAGCGCGCGCCTTCCGCGAGTGGCCGGAGGCCAAGCGCTACAAGGACTACCGCGAGATGCTCGAGAAGGAGCGCAACAACATCGACGCGGTGACGGTGTCGACGCCGGACCACTCGCACGCGGCGGCGGCGATGCTGGCGCTCAAGATGGGCAAGCACGTGTACTGCCAGAAGCCGCTGGCCCGCACCATCGGCGAGGTCCGCGCGCTTCAGGCCGAGGCCCTGCGCCGTCCCCGCCAGACGACGCAGATGGGCAACCAGGGCCACGCCGGCGAGGGCATCCGGCAGATCCGGGAGTGGGTGGAGGCCGGGCTCATCGGCGAGGTGGAGCGGATTGAGTTCTGGACCAACCGTCCGATTTGGCCGCAGGCCATCAACCGCCCGACGGAAGCGCACAACGTGCCGCCGACGCTGGACTGGAATCTCTGGCTTGGACCGGCCGCCGAGCGGCCGTATCACCCGCGCTACGCACCATTCAACTGGCGCGGCTGGTGGGACTTCGGCACCGGCGCGATGGGTGACATGGCCTGCCACATCATGGACGCGGCGTACTGGGTGCTGGGGCTCAGGTATCCGGCACGCATCACGCCGGAGACCACGACGGCCTTCACCGAGACCGCCGGCCTCGGAGCGCATCACGTACGAGTTCCCGGCCATCGGCACCCGCCGCGCGGTGACGCTCACCTGGCGCGACGGCAGCATCTTCCCGCCCAAGCCGGCGGGCTGGCCGGAGAACATGAACTGGCCGCATGACACGGAGGGTGGCCAGCTCTGGATCGGCACCAAGGGCATGCTGCTCGCGAGCACCTATGCGCAGAATCCACGGCTGCTCGATCCGGCGCTGGACGCGCAGCTGCGGGCGAATCCGCTGCCACGGAAGTACGAGCGCACGGGCGGGGTCTATCAGGAGTGGATCGGCGCCTGCAAGACGGGGACGCAGGCGGGCTCGGCGTTCGGCACCTATGCCGCGCCGATGACGGAGATGATCCTGCTCGGCTGTCTCGCGTCGCGGATGGGTGAGGTGCTGGAACTCAACCCGAATACCGGCGCGATCACCAACGTGACGCCGCCGTCGGAGTGGGTGATGCCGACGTTTCGTGCGGGGTGGAGCCTGTAGCGCGGCGACCCAAACTGCCATGCCGCAGGGATACGGGGACACGGAGGGGCGGGGCGCGGTGCTGACGCGCCGGCTCCCTGTGTCTTCTTTTCAGGGGGACCGTGCGTGCTGATCGAGGCGTATGTGTCGTCGGCCGACGAGGCGTTGGCGGCCGAGCTGGCCGGGGCGGGGCGGATCGAGCTCTGTGGGGTCGGGGATGGTGGGCTCACGGCGTCGCCTGCGCTCATTGCCGCGACGCTGCGCGTCTGCTCGCTGCCGGTGCACGCGATGCTGCGGCCGCGGGACGGTGGGTTCGTGTACTCCGCGTCCGAGTTTGCCGTCATGCGGCAAGCGGCTGTCGCGGCGCGCGAGGCCGGGGCGCAGGGCGTGGTGTTCGGGATGCTGCGTGCCGATGGGTCGCTGGATGTCGAGCGCATGGCGGAGATCGTGGCGCTGGTGCGTCCGCTGCGCGTAGGCTGTCACCGGGCGTTCGAGGAGACGCCGGATCCCGAGGCGGCGCTTGGGGACCTGCTGGAGCTCGGCGTGGACGTGCTGTTGACAGCCGGACACGCCGCGCCGGCGCTCGAGGGTGTGGAGCCCCTGCGGCGCCTCGTGGCGCAGG
>JAYQOZ010000177.1:0-5471 GCA_038145035.1 Gemmatimonadaceae bacterium
TTCCCGAAGGGAAACTGCTTGCAATCGCGAAGCGATTGGGGTATAATGCGAAGTATGGATGACCTCATGCACGACCTGGGGATCAAGCTCGGAGGCGGTTCGCGGAGCGAATGGTCGCCCGGCCGGGAACTTACGCCCTCGGACGTGATGATGCTCGACGCGGCCTCGGCCGAGCCCCCGAAGCTCCGTAAGCTTACCCAGCGACATCATGCGCTGGCGCGGACCCTGGCCTCGGGCATGGCCCCGGGCGAAGCGGCCATCCTCTGCGACTACACCCCGGTCCGGGTTGCGCAGCTTCAGCGGGACAGCGCGTTCCGGGAGCTGATCGCCTTCTACCAGAAGCGCGTGGAGGAGGTCTACATCGACCGCCACACGGCCTTGGCCAATCTTTCCACAGATGCGGTGCTTACGCTGCACGGGCGGCTCGAGGACGAGCCCGAGGCCTTCTCCAACCGCGAGCTGACCGAGCTTTCCAAAATGGCGCTCGACCGGACGGGGATCGGCCCCTCGACCACACAAGTTAACGTAAACGTGGACATCGCCACGCGAATGGCTGCGGCGCGGGCACGTTTGGCAAAGGAGAAGTCGGATGAGCTTGGGTAAGCTATTCGCCGGGACCTACGTGGAGAACGTGGCATCGTTCCCTGCTACGTTCAACCCGCCGATCCGCTACTTCGTGGCGAATGCCGCAGGCACGGTCACGCTGAAAACGCCCGACCAGACCACAGGTCAGGATATGGAAGTGATCGCCGGCGGCACCTACGTGGGTGAGATCACCTATATCAACACCGCAATCGCCTCGGTGACGGTGTGGCGTTGAGCGAAATTGACGAACTGATCGAGGCCTTGGCCGGGTTCGAATACGACCCGCTGGGTTTCGTTCATTTCGCCTACCCGTGGGGAGAGCCCGGTGAACTCGAGGGAGAGACCGGGCCGGACCCATGGCAAGAGGATTTCCTTGGAGAGCTTGGCGAGGCCCTGCGCAAGGACCAGGTCGTGCAGTACGCGGCGGCCACTGGGCACGGTGTGGGCAAGTCTGCCTGCATGTCCTGGCTGATGGATTGGGGAATGGGCACGTTCCCTGACGCCAAGGGCTACATCACCGCGAACACGGAAACACAGCTTAAGACCCGAACCTGGGCCGAGCTTGCGAAATGGCATCGACTGAGCATCACCGCGCCGCTCTTCGAGCAGGGCGCAACGAAGTTCGCCTCACGCGATCCCGCGCACGACATGACGTGGCGGCTCGACATGGTGCCCTGGAGCAAGCACAACCCCTCGGCCTTTCAGGGCTATCACAACTACGGTCGGCGTCTGCTGCTGCTCAAAGATGAGGCCTCCGAGATCGACGATGTGATCTGGGAGGTCGAAGACGGCGCCCTTACCGACCGCAACACTCAGATCATCCGCATCGCCTTTGGCAACCCCACGATCAGTACGGGCCGCTTTCGTCAGTGCTTCCCGGGCGGCAAGCTCGCCTCCATGTGGCACACAAAGCAGATCGACGCTCGCACATCCAACCGCACCAATCATAAATACCTCAATGACCTCATCGAGGCCTGGGGCACTTCCTCAGACTACATCCGCGTCCGTGTGCTCGGGCAGTTCCCCGAAGGCAACAACGAATCCTTCATCCCATTCGCCCTCGCCGAAGCCGCAGTTGGCCGAGAGCTTGAGTGGCGGAACCCCTCCCCGGTCGTGTTAGGGGTTGACGTCGGCCGGGGAGGGACCGATCCCTCCGTGATCTATCCGAGGCAAGGGAACGACGCATTTTCCCGGCCGCCGGAAATCCTCTACACCCCCGATCTCATGGTTCTCGTTCATCGCGTCACTACCCTGTTTCACCAATACGGAGCGCAGGCAATCTTCGTGGATGGCGGTGGCGTTGGGGGCGGTGTGGTGGATCGGCTCGCCGAGCTTAAGTTCCCAGTCTTCGATGTGCAGTTCGGTTCCAACCCGCAGAACCCCGGGGCGGGGACAAAGTACCTCAATCGTCGGGCCGAGATTTGGGGTGCAGTGAAGGATTGGCTTCCCTCTGGCAGCATCATCTCCCGCGTGACGGGGATGGACCGCACCCTTGTTGAGGAGTTGTCTGGTCCAAAGTATGAGTTGCGCCGAGACGAATACATCGTCCTCGAAGACAAGCGGTCGATGCGGGCCAGGGGAGTACCCTCACCGAACGTAGCAGATGCGTTGGCTTGCACCTTCGCTTTCCCCATGTACGTCATGCCGCAGGGGCAAAAGCCGGCCCCGAGCACCTATGAAACCTTCAACCCATACGAGGCCGCAGCATGAGCTTCCTCTTCCCCTCGCAGCCGAAGATCATTCAGCCCCCGCCCGCGCCCGCTGCGCCACACAGCCCGAACAGCCCGGCCGGGACTGCCTCGAGTTTTCTCAGTGCAGGGGGTCGACCCTCCCTCGTCCCCAGCCTCGGCACGATCGCTTCCCTCGCCCGGAAGCCCGCGAACGTGACGAAGCGCAGCCTCTACTCCATCTACTGATGTACACGCATCTTCGCCTCGACACACTTGCCCCAACCCCCGAGGGGGCGCGTGCGCTCGGGCCGGTCCTCACCCGGCTCTTCTCCCCCTTCGCTCGCTGGGAGGTGTCCACGCGCAGTCTGCTGAATACCTATGAGAAGTGGGGCATCTGGCGGATGACGCGGTATAGCATCTTCGAGCTTCCGGCTTCGTTCGAAGAGCGGTTCCTCAGCGTCTGCACGCAGGCGGAAAGCCTCGGCGACATCACCGCCCAAACGTGGCAGGCCCCGGCCGACATCGTGAGGCAACCCTAATGGTCAACCTCTTCGAGGCAAAGCGGGTCGAAAGCCTCTACGCCGAGCTTTATGCCGAGCGGGACCTCTGGGTGCCGACGTTCCGCGACCTTGCCGACTACTTCCTCCCCCGCCGCTTCCCCTATCTCCTCGAGGGGAATGAGCGGTCGGCCCGCAACCTGCAGAATAAGAAGATCATCAACGCAACGGGGACGATTGCACTGCGGACTCTGGCTGCCGGCCTGATGAACGGGATCACCTCCCCGGCCCGGCCCTGGGTGCGGCTGCGCCTCGCCGGCGAATACGAAGAGCCCGAGGGCGAAGTGGCCGAGTGGCTGCAAGACGATGCGAAGCGTCTGCAAACCGTCCTCGCCGACAGCAACTTCTACCGCAACATTGCGTTGACCTATCTCGACCTCGGCCTCATGGGCACGAGCGCCACGCTCACCTACGAGGACTTCGAGGACGTGGTTCGCTTCTACAATGTCAGCGTGGGCGAGTACATGGTCGGGCAGGACCATCGGCAGGAAACCTCGCTGTTCTGTCGGAGTCTTTCCCAAACGGCGGCGCAGATCGGCGAATGGTGGCCAGACGTGCAGAATGCGGAGGTCCGCCGAGCCCTGCGTGAGGGCGGTTCCGCACTGCGGAAGACCTTTGAAATCTGCCACCTCATCGAGCCGAACAGCGGCCCGGATGCGCTTCCGGGGAACTTCACTTTCCACGAACGGTACTGGATTAAGGGCACCGCGCAGAAAGAGGGATGGCTCTCCCACAAGGGCTTCTACGAGCGGCCCTTCGCCGTGCCTCGGTGGGACACCCTCGCCAACGACAGTTACGGAACGAGCATCTGCCTCGATGCACTGCCCGATGTGAAGGCGCTGCAGCAGCTCGAGCTGGTGAAGGCGAAAGGCCTGGCCAAGCTGGTCGAGCCGCCGGTCCTCGCTCATGTTTCCTTGCAGCATCGGCCCGTTTCCCTGCTGCCCCGTGGAGTGACCTTCGTCACTGATGTAAACACGGCGGGCGTCCGCGACGTTCATCCGAACTACAATCCCCGTCTCGACTACATGACGGCGGAAATCGGAGAGGTTGCGGCGCGCATCCGCACCTTCCTCTACTCCGATCTGTTCCGTGGCATCTCCGACCTACAGACTGTGCGGTCCGCCTCGGAGATTGAGGCACGGCTTCGCGAGCAGCTCGTGCTCCTCGGCCCGATGCTGGAGCGCTTTGAAAATGAGGCGCTGAACCGCATTGTGCCGCGCGTCTACGCGGTGATGAAGCGGAAGCGGCTGCTCAGCCCCGTGCCCCAGGGCTACGAGGATCGGGACGTAGTGATCCGCTACCGTAGCCTCCTCGGTGATGCGGCCAAAGCCGCGGCCACGGCGAGCACGGAGCGGTTCCTCACCCTCGTGGCACAGCTTATCCCGGTCGAGCCTGAGCTTCGGCTCATTCCCGACTTCGAGGAGATTCTCCGCGACTACGCCTCTGCCCTTAACCTGCCGGCCAAGCAGTTGAACCACAGGGACGAAGTCGCGGAGATGCGAAACCAGCAGCGGCAGATGGCGCAGGCACAGCAGGAAATGCAGCTCGCCCAGGGCGCAGCGCAGACGGCCGAGAGCCTCGCAAATACTGAGGTAGGTGCAGGGCGAAATGCCCTCGGGCAGATGCTAGGTGTCTGAGCTTACCCAGCGCCAAATTGATCGTCGGCTCGAGCTTCGTCGGAAAGAGGCGAAGAAGAAGCTCGATGTGGCCTGCGCAGCGCTGCTCGCGTCGGCGGATGGTCGTGCCTTCCTCAACTGGCTCTTCGAAATCTGCGGGTTCCTCTCCACAGGTTTCTCCCTTGACCCGCAACAGAATGCGTTCCGGGCCGGGCAGGAGAATGTGGCTCGCACCGTCTACGCGTACCTTGGGGAAGTGGACCCCGAGGGACTGATCAACCTCTTGAAGGAGAACCTCAATGCTGCCAGAGCAGACGCCGCCCTCAGGGCCAGCGACGAGCGCGGAACCGGCGAGGACGCCGGAGAATGGCCCGGTGCAGACTCCGGTTCGGAATACCCGTAACTACAACATCACCGACTTCACCCTGCCGGAGGGAATGCAGGCGACGCCGCAGGAACTCCAGCAGATGGTCAGCATCGTCAACGCGGCCGAGGGCCGTAAGGCGACGGTGAACAATCTCCTCGCCTACGCGGTGCAGCGGGCGAATGATCAGATCGCGGCCATGCGAGATGCGCAGGCATCCGAAACGGCCGAGTGGCAGAAGAAGATCGAGGCTGATCCCGAATTCGGCGGGACCTTCCTCGAGGCGACGAAGAACGAAGTGAAGCGTGTGCTCGCGCAGTTCGGGTCGCCGGAACTGGAGAAAATCCTGAACGAGACGGGGCTTGGCAACCACCCTGAGCTGTTCAGGTTCGTCGCGCGGCTTGCCGGGGCGACAAAAGAGGCCCAGCCAGGGCCAACCGCCGGCGCTAAACCGAATGGCGCCATGACGCCGCAGGAAGTGGCTCGCCGCTTCTTCGGTGCCTCAACAGCTCAGGGGTAACAGATGGCTGTTCTCACGAACCTCTACCCCAATCTCTACGATCTTGCCCAGCGTCAGGACCCTGACGGCAACATCGCAGTGATTGCGGAAATCCTCAACCAGACCAACGAGGGCATCCCGGACGTTCCGTGGGCCGAGGGCAACCTCGACACCGGACAC
>JAYQOZ010000178.1:0-3410 GCA_038145035.1 Gemmatimonadaceae bacterium
AAGGGAGCGGACACCCGGGCGGGAGCGGGAGCGTATCGCAGGCCAGGCCCAGCTGCAGTCCTGTCTCGGGGGCGCTACCGACAAATGGCAGGATGGCGCCCGACTGCTGGGCCTGCGCCGTGGCGGAAAGGCCGATCGCGAGGAAGGCGAGTGCGGCGCCGGGGCGTGTTCGCATTGGCTGGAACTAATCACCGGGACCGGCAAAGCACAGGCACGGCTCGGGATGGGTTCGGCTCGCCCGTCGATGGGGCCGCAAGCGAAGGCGGCGTCGGGCGTGGACTTGGTCCTTCCTTCCGACTAGCTTGTTCCGTCTGTCCGCGCAGGTAACGGACGGGACGTAGCGCAGCCCGGTAGCGCACCTGAATGGGGTTCAGGGGGTCGCGGGTTCGAATCCCGCCGTCCCGATACTGCGAGTTCGCTGGTGTGTAGGACGTTGCGCGCCTGAGCCAGATCCGTGGCCAGGCGCGTATGTGCGAAGGCAGGGCGGCGCTACCGCTTGCAGGCCCAGCCGCCGCCCTGTCAGCGGATGCCGGCGATGAAGTCACGCACGGGCGCCACTGTCACCGATGGATCCTCCTCGTGCGGTACGTGCCCGAGCGCATCGAACCGCACCACTTGGCTCCCGGCGATATCGCGCGCGAACCGGTCGGCATTTTCCGGCGGGATCAGGCGGTCGCGCATGCCCCAGAGGATCAGGGTGGGTACGCGGAGGCCGGCAATGGCGAGCGTGTCGACGCTTTCCATGCCTGACGCAAAGCGCCGTACGAGGGCCGCGCGATTCCCCTCGCGTCGCGCCATCGCGTAGTAACGGTCGATGAGCGTGTCGCTGACGCGCGCTGGGTCGCCGTAGACGTTGCGGAGGCTGCTCTCGATGATGCCGCGTGGGAGCAGGTCCTTGGCGAGGTGCTTAAGCACCGGCAGGCGGGCAATCCGGAAGCCGAGCGGCACCGAGGTGGGCCGCGAGGGGTAGCCCGTGGCATCGACGAGGACGAGTCCCACGCCGCGCGCGGTGTCGGCGCTGGCCAGGCCCCCGGCGAGTCGGCCGCCCAGCGAGTTGCCGACGCCGATTGCCCCGCGCACGCCCAGCGAGTCAAGGAGGGCGCGCATCCAGCGTGTGTAGCGGTTCACCGATTCGCCGTCCGCGAACTGGCCGGAGAGTCCGTAGCCGGGGAGGTCGGCGCGGATCACGCGGCGGTCGGCGCCGAGGACCGCGCTCCAGCCGTCCCAGGTGTGCAGGCTGGCCGAGGTCCCGTGCAGGAGCAAGAGCGGCGTGGTATCGCTGTGCGGTCCTTCGTCACGGAGATGCGTGAGTACGCCATCGATCTCGCGGAACTGCGAGGGGGGCGGAGCCCAACGCGCGGTGAGGGACTCGAGCGGAAGGTCCGGGGCCCAGACCGACACGAGGCCGGCCGTCGCCACAAGCGTAGCGACGCGGACCAGGGCGGCGGCGCGGGACCGACGAGTCACGTGGCGACGGTCCGCCGCAAGCGCGTCATGGCCGCTCCCGCACGAAGGCAGCAATCCGGCGCACGATCTCGCTGTCCCCGCGGTTGATGCGCGCAAACGCGCTGACCGTTACGCCGTGGCCACCGGGGACCCAGAGCTCCTCGACCGGCACGTTCGCAGCGCGCAGCGTCGCGGCCAGGGAACGCGTGTTCCTCGGGTTCACGGTGCGGTCGTCATTCCCCATTACGAGCAGTGTCCGTGGCGACGCCGCGGTCACGAAGTGCACCGGCAGGGCGTCGTATTCTCGCTCGGCGGGGCCGGAGAAGGTGCGCAGCAGCAGCTTGGTGTCAAACACAAAGTCGTAGGGACCCGAGAGGCCGACAAAGCCGCTCAGCACCGCAGGGCTTGTGCCCTGGCGGGCGAGGTATCGCCCATCGTAGGCCAGCAACGCGGCGATGTGGGCCCCGGCGCTGTGCCCCATGAGGACCACCCGCGTGGTGTCACCGCCCCATTCCGCCAGTCGCGCCCGGGCGTGGGCGACGGCACCGGCCGCATCATCCACGAAATCCGGGAAGCGCGTCTGGGGCATCAGGCCGTAGCTGGGGATGACGGCGAGAATGCCCAGTTGGGCGAGTGCCTGGCCCAGCCACGCGTAGGCGGCCTTGCTGCCGCTCTCCCAGCTGCCGCCATGGATGAACACCACTACCGGGGAAGGGCCGCTGAGGGGTCGTCCGGCCGTGTCGAGCGCCTGGTACACATCGTAGCGCTGGCGTGGGCTTTCGCCGTACGCGCCCTCGCGGCGCGGCACCGGTGCGGTCTCGATGAGATTCGCCGCGCCGAGCTGAATGGCGGTGCAGCCGCCGATGCCTAGCAGCGCAAGGGCAGGGAGGAACGTCAGAAGTCGGCGCATGGATTCCTGCTCAACGCCTGCGGGCGTCCTAGAGTTGCGTCAGCCAGCTCAGCTTCACGATCAGCGACCGGGTCCGCGGCATCAGTCCGTCCAGGATCGGCTGTCCATCGTTGTACACGATGTAGAAGAACGACAGCGGCGCAAATTCCCAGCTGAAGCGCGTGTTGAGCGCCCCGCTGCGCTGCACGGTGTTGAACTGGTAGAAGGCGCTCCAGTGCACGCGAGGGCTCAGGGATGCGCGAAGCTCCGGCCCCAGCAGGTGCGTGACCATGGACGTGTCCGCGCGACCGAGGCTGCGCAGGCGATTGATCTCGTAGGCGACGCGTATGGAGACATGCGGACTGGGTGACCAGCGCCCCGAAAGCGTCGCCTGCTGCTGCGAGCCGTCAAAGAAGCCGCCCGTGGAGACGCGGGCGGACGCCGCCAGCGCCGCGCTCTGGTCGGACTCGAAATCCATCCCAACGCGCGTGTAGTCGTAGGCGCCCGGGGCAATGGTCACGCCGGGGAGCAGGCCGACGTCGGCCAGGGGGCGCTGCAGATTGTGTTCCACGAACGGCGTCAGCGAGCCGCCGCTGACGGAGAGCAGCTCCGTGTTGAACTGGAACCGCGCCTCCTGGAGCGCCTTGCTGCCGGGGTCGTGGAAGAGCAGCGTGGACAGCTCCGGGCGGATCCAGACGAGTTGCGCCGGGCGCCAGGCGGGCTGCAGCGTGATGTCGGCCGTGGGGTTGGTCATCACCACGCCGGGGCGCGAGACGAACCCTGTCCGCGGCGCGTAGCGGTCATCCACGTACGCGCCCGCGAGCCCGAGGCTCGAGCGCGGGGTTCGCCGGCTGAGGGCCCAGCTGGCCGCCGTCCCCGCGGTGCCGGACTGCGCCGAGCGGGAGGCCATGGCGCTCAGCTGCACCTGTTCCCCGAAGCGGGTCAGCATGTCCACCGCGGACACAACGCTGCTGCCGTCGCCGCCCCGCGATCCGTCCCGGTAGGCCATGAGCCCGCCAATCCGCGTGGATCGCCCGAAGAACTGGCTCGCCCGGACCACGCCGAAGTCCGCGGC
>JAYQOZ010000178.1:3420-5391 GCA_038145035.1 Gemmatimonadaceae bacterium
CCCCCTAACACCGGGCTCGCCCGCCCCCGGCCGACGTCCGCGGCAGCGGCCTCGTTGCCCCCGAGCCCGCCCTGCCGCATGGCGAGCGCGCCGACCGCAGTGCGACCGCTGCGATAGCCATACCGCGCCCCCCCGATGATGGGTCGAGGCGACCCATCCGTGCCGAGGCCGATACGCCGAGAGAAGAAGGGCTGCACCACGAAGGGAGCGGCGGTACCACCCGTTGGCCTCGATGCGCCGGCACTCGCAGCGGTCAGGAGGTCGGCATTCTCCAGGAAGAACTGCCGCTGCTCCGGGAAGAAGACGCTGAACCGTGTCAGGTTGACCACCTGGCGGTCCACGTCTGCCTGCGCGAAATCCGTGTTTACGGTGGCCTCGAACAGGCTGTTTGCGCTCGGCGCCCAGATCAGCTCACCGCCGACATCGCCGGTGCTGCCGTTGAAGGCACCGGCGGCCGAACTGCGGCGGGTCTCGCTGAGCCCGTAGAGGCGCGAGCGCAGGTTGACGCGCGGCGGCGGGGGCTTGAGGGAGTCGAGCAGGCCGGAATAGGTCAACCGCCACGACGAGAACTGCCGTGGATACGGCACCCAGGCGCTCCATTGCGCGGCCCGACGCGTGTTGCGGGTGAAGTTGATATCCCAGGACTCGAGGCCCTTGGCATAGCGAATCGAGGTCCAGGGGATGGCAATCTCCGCCACCCAGCCGGAATCGCTACGCGTCGTCCGGACACGCCACGCAGCATCCCAGCTGAAGCTGAAGCTGGCGCCGCCGTCGAACGCCTGGACGTCCGCCTGTGATCCAAGCGGCGTGACCATCAGCCCGAGTGCCGTCCGCCGGTCGCCGAGCGGCCCGAACGTCACGCCAAAGACATCATTCTCCATCGGACTGAAATCGCGCCGAAGGTCCGGCATCCGGAGCGAGTTCAGGCCGCCGCTGTCCCGGTTGAAGGCCCCGATGTACAGCTGCTCGTCGTCGAAGAGTACGCGCACCTCGCTCGGGTACGCCGTCGCCGGCGCGAAGTCGGGGCGGACCTTGACGAACTGCGAGGCGACGTTGGCGCGTTGCCAGTCGGGTTCATCGAGCCGGCCGTCAAGGACGATCGACCCCGAGGCCCGACGTGCAGCCAGGCGCGGCCGCCCGGCCTGGTCCGGTTCGGGGACGGCCTGCTGCGCCGAGGCCGCCACGCCGCTGGCGATCACGAGGGCGCAGGCGATGAGGCCGCGGCGGATGATGGGGAGGCGTCGGGTAGGCAAGCAGGGAAGTATAGGGGGGCCGGTCCCCGAAAGGCATGCCCGCTTCCGAGGCGTCGGCCGCCCTGCCTCAGGGGCCGCTCGTGATGATATTGCAGGGGTTCGTGGCAGGCTGTCCCCCTCTCTCGTTTTCCCCCGGAGATTCCGATGCGGAACCCGCTCCATCAGTGGCCGGCGCATCGCCGCACGGCCCTGCGTCTCCTGGTCGCGCTTGCGGTCGCTACGCCCGCCGCAGCCCAGCTGCCCAGCCCACTCCCGCTCAAGTACTCCGGTCCGCCTACCGTCAGCGACATCACCGCCGGCGACCTCATGACGCGGCTCTACCTCTACGCCGACGACTCGCTGATGGGCCGCCAGGTGGGCACGGAGTGGAACGACCGCGCCACCGCCTACATCGAACGTGAGGTGCGGCGCCTTGGCCTCCAGCCCGCCGGCACCAACGGCTTCTTCCAGGACGTGCCCGTGGGCTCGCGCGTGCTCGACGCCGCCTCCGTGATCACGGTCGGGAATCGTGAGCTGAAGCCCTTCGACGACTTCATCGCCACCTCCGGGGTCGGCGGCACGCGCAGTCTCCGCAACGCCGACGTTGTCTTCGGCGGCATGCTCTACGACACGCTCAACATTCCCATGGACGGCGCCTGGAAGGGCAAGGTCGTGGTGTTCAGCAGCTTCGTGCCGGGCGAGGGATTCAACCCCCGGACCTTCACGCGCAGCGAGGGCT
>JAYQOZ010000179.1:0-5389 GCA_038145035.1 Gemmatimonadaceae bacterium
CGCTAGAGGCGCGAAACGTCGCGCTCGAGGAAGCGGTGCGGGCACGCACCGAGGAGCTCGAGCAGGAACTGAAGGTGGCACGCGCCCTCGCCGCCGAGACCCGGCGCGGCCACGAGTGGGCGCTGCTCGGCGACAGCGTGGCGGTGCGGGCGCTGCGCGAGCATATCCTGGCGCAGTCCAAGACCGTCGAACCCGCGTTGCTGGGCGGCGACGACGGAGCCGGCCAGGAATCTGTGGCCCGCGCCATCCACGAGCGTTCGGCGCGCGCAGAGGCACCCTTCCTTGTGCTGGACTGCGCCGCGCTGGCGGCCCAGCCCGTGGCGGCCGACGGCCGCGAACCGACCGCGGCGGTGCGCGAGATGGCGGAGGCGGCGTCCAGTGGCACGCTGTATCTCGCCTACGCCGACCTGCTCTCGGCACCGCAGCAGGAATACCTAACGGAGCTGGTGCGCGCACAGCAGGCCGCGGTCGCTTCGGGGCGCGCGCTGGACTCGGACGTGCGACTGATCGCGTATGTTGCCGGAGACCTCGGCGCAGCGATGGGTAGCGGCTACCTCAACGCCGTGCTTGGCAGCGTGCTCGGCCGCAATCGTGTCACCGTGCCGGCGTTGGCAGAGCGTCGCGAGGACCTGCCGGCGCTGGCGGGGCACGTGCTCGAGGAGCGCGGTAGGGCCCTCGGTCGTGGACAGCTCAGCTTTACGCCGCGGGCACTCGAGCGGCTGCGCGATCACGACTGGCCCGGCAACCTACGCGAGCTCGTGCAGACGGTGGAGGCGGCCGTCCGACGCAGCAAGGGCACGACGGTCGACATTGAGGAGCCCCTGAGCGGGCAGTGGCGCAGCGTCGGCGGCTATCGCCTGACGGCGCTGGTGGGTAGCGGCGGAATGGGAGAGGTCTGGCGCGCCGAGCACGCCCTCCTCAAGCGCGCGGCTGCCGTCAAGCTCACGCGCAAGTTGCCGGGCACGAACCGCAACCGCCAGCAGGAACTCGAGTCGAGATTCCGACGCGAGGCAGAGGTGACGGCCGCGCTGCAGAGCCCGCACACGGTGCAGTTGTTCGACTTCGGCGTCACCGATGACGGCGCGTTCTACTACGTGATGGAACTGCTGGAGGGACTCTCGCTGGCCCAGCTGCAGCGTGAGGTCGGCGCGCTGCGACCGGCCCGCGCGGCGCATCTCGTCGCCCAGGCCTGTCTTTCGCTCGCCGAGGCGCACGCGCGCGGGCTGGTGCATCGCGACATCAAGCCCGACAACCTCTTTGCCTGCCGGATGGGTGCTGAAGCGGACTTCGTGAAGGTCCTGGACTTCGGCATCGTGAAGGTCGTGGACGACGGTGACGAGACACTCACGAAGCACGGGCGGGTCATGGGCACCCCGGCGTACATCGCGCCGGAGTCCGTGA
The DNA here is from genome assembly GCA_038145035.1 of Gemmatimonadaceae bacterium. Classification (GTDB taxonomy): domain Bacteria; phylum Gemmatimonadota; class Gemmatimonadetes; order Gemmatimonadales; family Gemmatimonadaceae; genus Pseudogemmatithrix. Next base: position 1,402 of record JAYQOZ010000179.1, read on the forward strand.
TGGGTGGCGATGTCGGGCCGGCAGCGGACCTCTATGCGCTGGGATGCGTGCTGTTCCGGCTCGTGACCGGCGTGCCGGTGTTCGATCAAACAGGCGGTGCGATGGCCCTGCTGGCCGCGCATACGAACGAAGCACCGCGACTGCCGTCGAGTCTCGCGCCCAATGCCGTGCCGCCGGAGCTGGATCGGGTGATCCTGCAGCTGCTGGAGAAGGAACCTGCGCACCGCCCTGCGTCCGCCCTCGCGTTGCGGGACGCGCTGCTGGCGGTGCCCTTCGACACGCCGTGGACGGAGCGGGAGGCGCAGGCGTGGTGGAAGGCACGAGACGAGGCGGCGACGCGCGTCGCGGGCGCCTAGAGGGCCCGGCCTAGCGCCGCGCGACCGGGTTCATCGTCAGCCAGTCCAGGGCCAGCGACGACAGCACCCTGACCCCCACCGGCAGCGCCGACTCATCCGCGAAGAACAGCGGCGAGTGGTTGGACGGCGCCAGGGCGGGATCCTGCCCCCGCGGCGTCACGCCGAGGAAGACGAACAGGCCGGGCACGCGCTCCTGGAAGTACGAGAAGTCCTCGGCGCCGGTGATCAGTGGGCTCTCCTCCACGCTGGGTGCCACGCGCCGCAGCGTCGGCAGCATCGCTGCCGTGAGCTCCGGCGTGTTCACCGTCACCGGGTAGCCCGAGTCGATCACCACCGTGGCGCGCGCGCCTGACGCCATCGCCGTGTGCGTCGCGATGCGCTCGATGCGCCGGAAGGTCGAGTCCCGCTGCGCCGCGTCGAAGGTGCGGATGGTACCGATGAACACCACGCTGTCCGGGATAATGTTGTCCCGGATGCCGCCGTTGATGGCGCCCACGCTCACGACGCTCGGCACCAGCGTGATGTCGTTCTGTCGCGAGACAATCGTCTGCAGGCCGTTGATGATCTGCGCGGAGACAACGATGGGATCGATGCCGCCCCAGGGCTTGGAGCCGTGCGTCTGCCGTCCGTGCACGATGACCCGGTACGCGTTGACCGCGGCCATGAACGGCCCGCTGCGATATGTCACCTCGCCGGCCGGCCCGGGCCACACGTGCAGGCCGAACACGGCCTCGGGCTTCGGATCGTCGAAGGCGCCATCGGCGAGCATGCGCTCGGCGCCGCCGCCGCCCTCGGGGTGCCCTTCCTCCGCAGGCTGGAAGAGAAACACCACCGTGCCCGGGAGCTGTGCCTTCATCCCCGCGAGCACCTCGGCGGCGCCCATCAGGGCAGCGACGTGATTGTCGTGGCCGCAGGCGTGCATTACGCCCACGTCCTGCCCGCGATATGTGGACCTCACCTTCGAGGCGAAGGGCAGGTCTACCTGCTCGGTCACCGGCAGGCCGTCCATATCCGCGCGTAGCGCCACCACGCGGCCGGGACGTCCGCCGCGCAGCACGCCGACGACGCCGTGGCCGCCGACATTCGTGCGCACCTCCATCCCGAGGCTGCGCAGGTGCGCCGCCACCAGCGCAGCCGTGCGCTCCTCGAAGCCCGAGAGCTCGGGGTGCTCGTGGATGTCCCGGCGCCACATCACCACCTTGTCGTTCACGGCTGCGGTGAGACGGTCGAGCTCGCGCTGCAGCGCGCTTGGGGTCTGCGCCTGCAGGGGCGCGGCAGCCAACAGGGCGGCAAGGGCGAGCAGCGTACGACGGTACATCCGGACCTCGTGTCGGTGGGTGGACTCGCAATCTGCATCCACGGAACCCGGACCAGAAGTCATCGGAATGCCTAGATTCGAAACGTGGGCCACAGACCTCCCTCCATCCGCCAGCTGCGCGAACTGCTCGCCGAGGCCGAGGCGGTGCAGGCGCGCTTCGATGCGCTGCACCTGCGCGTGGACGACGCCACCTGGTCGCGACGGCCGCGGTCCGATCGTTGGTCCGTGGCGGAGTGCATCGCACACCTGAACCTCACGGCGGATGCGATGCAGTCGCGCGCCCGTGTGGTGAAAGATTTGAGCGCCTGGCTGGAGCGTGAACGCGAGCTGATCCGAAGTGCGGAGGGACTGGCGATCGACCAGGTGCAGGTCGAGTCGCCGTTTCGTGCCGGAACCTTCTACGATGGCTGGTCCGCCCTCCGGGTGATGCTGCGGCACGAGCTGCGGCACCTGGTGCAGGCGGAACGCGCCGTCCACGCCGTGGAGGGCCGATGAGCATCCCGAGTGCGCTGGTGCGCAGCGTGGGTGAATGGACGGGGCAGAACCGCCTCTGGTTCCTGCCCGCGGAGCCGTCGTTTGACAGCCCGACCACGGCCAGCATCCACCTCGAGGCCGGCGGCAACTTCCTCTCGATGCGCTACGAGTGGTCGCACGAGGGCACGCCGCAGCACGGCTTCATCCTGATCGGCGAGGACGCCTCCACCGGGCGCTGCGATGCGGCCTGGGCGGACTCGTTTCACAACAGCCATCGCCTGATGCCCTGCACGGGGCCCATCGCGACCGATGGGGTGCTCCGCGCGACGGGCAGCTATCCCGCGCCGAGCGGTCCCGACTGGGGCTGGCGAATCGAACTGTCCGCGGAGGAGGCCGAGCGACTGCTCCTCCGGATGTTCAACATCATGCCGGACGGGACAGAGGCCTTGGCAGTCGAAGCGTCATACTCGCGTCGTCGTTGATGGCCTCGGCCACGTCGAGTGCGGTGCGGGCGCCGCTCTCCAGCAAGGGGATGCCGGGGCCGAGGTAGCTGCCGCAGAACCAGAGACGGCGGCCGTGCTGGGCGTGCAGCATCCGCACCGCCCGTGCGCCATCGAGCGACGCGGCATTCACGACGGGCCGCTCAAAGCGCGCCTCGGCCAGCACCAGTGCGGGGCTCGGCGCGAGCAGTGGATTCCAGGTCTGGAACACGGGTGGCCCCTTCTGAAGGCCGGGCTGCACCTTGTTCAGCCAGATGGTCGCCATCGGCTTGTCGTGCTCCGCGCTGGTGATGAGGTTCACCGGCGCCCAATGGCGGCGGTCACGGGGTGCGAGCGCCGGATCGCGATGCACGACGACACTGCTGGCTTCGTAGGCGAAGCGCTCGAGCGCCTCGCGCTCGCGACGGAATCCGGCATCGAGCATCGACGCTGCCTGGTTGGCCTGCGTGGCCACCACCACGTGGTCGAATCGCCGCTCCCCGCCCTCCCACTGCACCTGCACGCCATCCGGTACGGGCGCGATGCGCGTCACGCGCACGCCGCAGATCTGTTCGTGCACCGGTTCGGTGAGCCGCCGAACGACTTCCTGCGTGCCCAGCACCACGCGACGCACGCCGCCGAAGGTGAGGCCGCGCGTGAGATAGTCGAGGATGACGCGGGCCGGATACGCGCGCACGGCAGCATTGCTGCAGGTGCAGACCGCCGCGAAGGCCGGGATCAGGAAACCCTCGGTGAAGTCGGCGTGGAAATGCGTGCGGTCCAGCCAGCTGCCGAGCGGCTCCTCTCTGTCCTCGAGCGAGGCCAGCGCGGCCGGCGCCTCGCGATAGAAACGCAGCAGCTCCCGGTTGATGCGCAGGGCGCGACGCCCGAGCGGCAGGGCGGGCAGCGGGATGGATCGGTCCCGCACCAGCCAGTTGGCGTAGCGATAGTAGACCGCTTGCCCGAGCACGCTGAACGAGCCGGCGTAGTTGCTGCGCTCGAGCTGCACGCCCAGCTGGTGGTACTGCGCGATCAGCGTCGCGTAGTAGCCCTCGTAGAGCACGCGTAGCGGCACGTCGATGCGGTGCTCGCTGCCATCGAGGCCGAGGTCGAGTGAGTGCGCGTCCATCCCCGGGACCCCGTGCCGCTCGAACAGCGTCACGCGGTGCTGCCGGCTGAGGCGCCACGCGGCCGACAGGCCGGCGATGCCTCCGCCCACGACCGCGATGTCGAGTCCCATCCGCACTGGCTACGCTCCGGGCTGCAACGGGTACGGACTGGTAGCTGCCTCACGTTACCGGGGAGCGACAGGCGCGGCCCAGGGAGCTCCGGACGCCACCGCGTGACACCAGGACGCCCCC
>JAYQOZ010000180.1:0-5365 GCA_038145035.1 Gemmatimonadaceae bacterium
CGCCTGGCCGGCGCGCGGTCCGGCACCCCATCGCACGTACTGCTCCACCAGCGGGGTCGCTTCCTCACCCTTCGGACGCGTCGCGCGGGCCAGCGAGGCGGCATAGCGCAAGGCGGCATCGGCGGCCGGGATCTCCCGCGTGAGGCGCTGCAGGCTGCGCACCTGCTGCGCATCGAGGATCGGCGAGAGGGCCTCATTCGCCGTGCCGGTGGTGGCGCGCAGGATCGCCACCTCGTCATCGGCGTCGGGATAGCCGATGCGGATGTCGAACAGGAAGCGGTCGAGCTGCGCCTCCGGCAGCGGATACGTGCCCTCCTGCTCGATCGGGTTCTGCGTCGCGAGGACAAAGAACGGCTCCGGCAGGGTCATCGTCTCGCCGGCGGCAGTGACGCGGTGCTCCTGCATGGCCTCGAGCAGCGCGGCCTGCGTGCGCGGCGGCGCGCGGTTGATCTCGTCCGCGAGCACGATGTTCGCGAAGATCGGCCCGCGCACGAAGCGGAAAGCGCGATGCCCGGTCTGTGAGTCTTCCTCAAGGAGCTCGGTGCCGGTGATGTCGCTGGGCACGAGGTCCGGCGTGAACTGGATGCGCCGGAACTCGAGGGCCATCGCCTCGGCCACCGAGCGGATCATCAGGGTCTTGGCGAGGCCTGGCACACCGACCAACAGCGCGTGACCACCGGCCACGAGGGCCATCAGGATCTCGTCGAGCACGTCCTCCTGCCCCACAATGCGACGCCCCACCTCGGCGCGCAGCGCGGCGGCCGCCGCGAGCAGTTGCTCGCGATCCGCCTCGGTGGGGTGACGCACGGCGCTGGTCAGCGGACCGGCCGCCGGTAGCGGTACGTGAGGAGGAAGGTCGAACCCTCGCGCGCACCGGCCACGGTCACCGGGGCACCCTCATCGAGCACCTCGAAGCCGCGGAGCTTCATCACGAAGTCCTCCGGCGGATGGTGGTGCTGGCCGAACGCCTCGAGTGCCGCACGCTTGAGCGCCTGCACGGAGGTGTCCGGCGCGCAGCTCACGGCGATGGTGTCCCAGAGCTCGGGCATCTGCACGCGAAGCGTGAAGGCTCCCGTGGCACCGGCGCCGAGCGTCAGCGTGCCCGGACGGGCGCGCAGGCCCGAGACGACGCCGCTCACGCAACCGCTCCGGCCGGCTCGGCCGCCGGCGCCGGCGGCAGCGAGGCCAGGAACTGCGCGACCTGCGCGTCGAACATGTACGACGAGGCGCTGACGGACGTGCCGCCGGCTTCCTCGCTGGCGGCGATGGCAATCTCCTCGCCACCCTGCCCGCGCAGGCTGATCCAGTTCGGCCCCTGCTTCTCGAGAAAGGCCGCGTAGATACCGGAGCGGCGCGCGAAGAAGTCACGCGCGGCCGTCAGGACATCGGAGGGGGAAAGGGCGGTGCGCTGCTGCTGCAGCGTGCGCCCGGACTGCTGATGACGCGTCACGGTGTTGGGCTCTCCTGTGGGGTGCCGGTCTGACACCCGAAATCTATTCGACGGTTGCTTCGCTGTCGTCGGTACCGGACATACGCGCCAACCGGTCCGGTCGTTCGTCGGCCAGGGCGGCCTCTGCCCGGCGCAGGCGCGTGCGCAGGCCAGCCCGCTCGGCCATGACGGCCATGAGATCCGCCCCGGCCGCCATCAGGGCACGGGCCTCGGCCCCACGTCGCCCCGGCGTGGCGAAGTAGAACGTGGCCACGCCCACGACGCCCTCCCCTGCCTCCAGGGGCACGGCAACGAGGGCGCGGAAGCCGAGCTCGCCGGCGACTTCCTGCCAGTCCTCAAGCCCCGGATCGGCAAAGACGTCGGGCACCTCGATGCTGCGACGCTCCGCGGCCGCCTCGCCGGAGGGCCCGAAGCCGAGCCGCACGCGCATCTCGCCGAGCCACGGCCGCCAGCGATCTGGCCAGGCGTGTGCGGCGGCGAGCTGCATGAGCTCGGACACCCGGTCGAGCACGAACACGGCGCCCAGCGTGGCGCCCACGGCCGGGCAGAGCCGGACGAGGCAAACCTGGAATCCCTCGGCGGCATCGTCGGCCCGTGCGGCGGCCCGGGCGATGCCGCGGATCACCTCGATGGCCTGGCCCTCGCTCGCGGGGACGGGAACGGGCTCGGGGAGCTGCCAGCGCTTGCGGCGTGGCATGCCGCTGCCGCTATTGCCCGTACAGCCGAGCCGCGAGCGCATCACGCAGCGTCGCGGTCATCGGCCCCACCACGCCGCCGGCGATGGGCCGCCCGTCGAGCGTGACAATCGCCTGCACGTCGGTGGTCGTGCCGCAGACGAAGAGCTCCTCGACGGCCGGCAGCTCACGGAGCGCAATCGGGCGCTCCTCGCAGGGGAGACGGTGCTCACGGATGATATCCATCAGCACTGCCCGCGTGATGCCGGGCAGGATGTAGTTCGTGAGCGGGGCCGTGCGCAACACGCCGCCGAGCACTGCGAAGGCATTCGTGGCCGCGCCCTCCATCACCATGCCGTCACGATGCAGGATGGCCTCGTAGGCGCCCGCTTCCGCGGCGGCCTGCCGGGCCATCACCGGGCCCAGGAGGTTCACCGTCTTCAGGTCGCAGCGGGCCCAGCGCTGGTCCGGGTACGTGATGCCCTTCGCGCCCTTCTGGCGCATCTCCATGTTCGGCGTGAAGCGCGAGGCGGCGGCGTAGATCGTCGTCTTCGTGTCGGCCGGCGGGAAATGGTGCACGCGCGTTGCCGCGCCTCGGCTCACCTGCAGGTAGATCGTCGCCTCGCCCTCGGCCAGGCCGTTGTCCTGCACCAGGCGCTCGCAGACCGCCTTGAGCGTGGCCGACTCCGCACCGGCCCCGTTGATGCGCAGGCCCGCGAGGCCGTTGGCCATCCGCGTGGCGTGCGCGTCCCAGGCGAAGATGCGCCCGTTGATGACGCGCACCACCTCGTAGATGCCGTCGCCGAAGATGAAGCCTCGGTCCTCGACCGAGATCATGGCCTCGCCCTTCGGGACGAAGCGGCCGTTCAGGTAGACAGTGCTGCTCACGACTCCCTCAGCTCACCATACGTTCGATGCCGGCGATGACCGGCGCAAAGGACAGCCCCTTCCCCGCCACCCGGGCGGCCTGCTCGTGGGCCAGCTCGCGCTGGCCGTGTGCAAAGAGCTCCTCGACGATCCACGGGCCCGCCTTCGGGTTCCGCCACCAGTCCTCGTCAAAGCGCTCGCGCAGCGACTCGTCCAGCACCGCCTGCAGCTGCCAGGCGCGCAGGTAGCGGGCCGCATAGTAGCGCGGATCCACGTCCACAAATGCATCGGCGCGCTGGTAGCGGAAGCCCGTGGCGGCCGTCAGGGTCTCCACGAAAAGATCCGGCAGCGCGTCCCAGCTCACCGCGCCTCCGTGCAGTTCCGTCTCGTAGATCAGCTTGGCGCAGTAGCGGCGCACGAAGTGCAGTTCCTCGAAGCCGGCGTAGCGGAGGAAGCTGCCCATCGACTTCTTATCCAGCCCGCTGTAGCGCGCCAGCCAACCGCGGTCCTTGAGCCGGTGATCGAAGAGCATGGCGTAGCCCTCGGTCACCGAGTTGTCGCCCAGCCAGCGGAACTCGAAGGGCAGGCGACGGTCCATGTTCCCGAAGTGCAGCGCGTGCCCCAGCTCGTGCAGCAGCGTCATCCAGTCGTTCTGGCCGCCGTGCGGGCGCAGCACCAAGTGCACGAGGTCCGGAATGCGCACCGGGGCGCAGAAGGCGCGGGGGCGCTTCCCCTCACGCTCGCCGGTGTCGTAGCGCACGCGGCCCTCGGCGTCCGGGCTCGTGCCCATCTCCGTGACCTGGCGGCGCACCTCGCGCTCCATCGCCTCGGCCGTGAAGAAGGCGTCGAACTCCGGCGCGCGCATCAGCGCGGCCACATCGGCGCGCGTGGCCTCGGCCGGCGTGAGGCCCAGTCCGCGCTTGAGGAAGTCCGGGAAGATCTCGTCCCAGATGGGCTGCGTGTCGCGCAGGAAGGCCTCGCACTCGGCGCGCAGCGCCGTGAGCGACACCCCGCTCAGCGCCTCCCAGCTCGCGTTGTAGCTGCCCGCAATACCGAACTTCGCCACGACCTCGTGCTCGCGCTGGAACTTCTCCTGGCGCATCGCGGCCAGTTCGCGCTCGACCAAGCTGGAGCGCGCGTTGTCGAGCGCGCGGCGCGTGGCGGCGTCACGCGTATTGCCCAGGGTGATGGGCACCTTCTGGTACGGCAGCTCCGTGCCGTCCTCGGTGCGCACGACGGCCGTGTTCTCCCAACCGATCTCGCGTTCGTCGAGTGCGGCGAGCTCGCGACCGATGCGGGATTCGATCAGCCAGTCGAGCAGCAGCCGTGCCGAGCGGTGCTCCGCCGAACCGGGCGACGCCGCCTTGAAGAGCTCCAGGGCCTGCGCAAAGGCCTCGTCGTTGTAGGCCGCCTCGTGCTTCGCGTAGATGGGCTGGAGTTTGGGCTCGCCCTTCAGGCCGGCGTAGGCAGCGCGGTACTCCTCCGAGATGGCTTCGAGGAAGGCCTCGCCGCGACGGCGGAGGCCGTCGAGGGATTCGTCGCGCGTGGACATGGGGGAAGCTTAGTGATGGAGCGCGCGGGAGCCCAGCCGGGTCGGCCTACCCTCGGGTGCGCGAGGCAGCGGCGTCAGCGGCGGCTCCGAAACCGGTAGTGCAACACCAACCCAATGCTGCGCAGCCGCATGGCGCCCGCGGGCGAATCCAGCGAGGGAGTGATGCCCTGGTCCAGACGGAGTTCGTAGTCGAAACGCTCGGCCCGCAGCCCTGCAGCGAGATGCAGTGCGGCCAGTCCCGACTTGGACCGCAGGTCGAATCCTGAGACGAGGCAGGACTCCGTCTCCCCGCCCAGGAAGCCCGGGCCGCCCTCGAAGTCGACGTCGCACTGCGTCACGGCTAGCAGCGCGGCTCCCCCGCCGAGGTAGCGTCCGCTCGCAGCGTATCGGCGGTACCCCGCCCCCAGCCCGACGTGCACCGCGGAAACGTAGGTCGGCTGCGAAAACAGGCCAGTTCGTCCGAGATCCGCGACGCCCAGCGCCGTCAACAGCTCGAGGCGCCAGGCCCCGGCGCCCGTGCCGGGATGCTCATAGGCGAATCCGAAGATCCCGATGCCGAACGCGCCGCCCCGGCTGTCGCCGCCCGTCAGGGCATTCTGTCCGGCAGCGATGAACACCGACACGGGAGAGCGCGGAGCGACGGCACGCTGGGCCTCCTGCGTCCGCGCCACGGCGCTGCCGACGAGTAGCAGGAAAGCGGTCGCCAGCGCCTTCTGGGTCGCGCGTCGCATCAGGACCTTGCCTTGGTGGATAGAGAACCTGCCTCTCTCAATCGTCCACAGTATTCCCATCGCTAGCCAGCCAGCTTCGCCTCGGCACGCG
>JAYQOZ010000181.1:0-1453 GCA_038145035.1 Gemmatimonadaceae bacterium
CTCGGCGTGGGCGCAGCCGAGCGAGATGGAGTAGCCGCGGCTGGCTTCCTCCGGGGAATGGTCGGTCAGGGCCGTTCCGTCCTTCACGGCACCGTGTCGTCGCGAGGACCCGGAAACGAAAGCGAGCGCGTCGACCAAGGTGGTCTTCCCGCTCGCTCCATGTCCAACGACCGCGATGTTCCGGATCTCCGCGCTCTGATACTCCCGCATGGGACACCCTCCTCCCGCCTGTGGCGGGCGCATCTGGGGATGCCACGTTGCCACTCGGCGCCGGAGGGGTCAAGCCGGAGCTTCACCACCATTGTGTAAGGGAACCACCGGACAGGACCCGGGGGCGCGACGCCGCCTACTCGTCGTTCTCGAAGTTCGCGGCGTCGGCGAGCCGAAGCGCGTCGAGCGTGACGGCGTCGGAACGACGACCCGCGCCGGCGACGGCGAGCTGCAGGGTGAGCGCCCGACGCGTGCCCTCGGGCCAGTCGGGCATCAGCAGGCCGGCGAGCAGCCGGCGGATACCGTTGCCGCCCTCGGCAAGAAGCTCCGAGGCCGTTTCCTTCAGCACCGTGAGCGGAATCGACAGTTCGCGGCGGATGATCTCGCCCGTGCGGACGTCGGTATAGGCCGAGTCGCCGACGGCGCCGGAGGATGCGGAGAGCCGCAGGTCGCGCGTGGCGACAGGGAGCGAATCGCTGGCCTTGCGCGCCTCGACCGCGGCGGCGAGCGCCAGCGCGAGGGACTCGGGGGTGGGCACGCCATAGAGTGTCACCAGCTCACGAGTGGGCGTTTCGAGCGTCTCGGGAGAGGCCACCGCGCTGACGCGGGCAATGGACTCCGTCTCGCTCGTCGTCTGATCCCACTCCACCATCACGTCCATGACCACACCTCGCTCACGCGTCGGCTGAAAGGCAGTTGTGCGTTCTACCTACCGGTACCGCGATCCGTCACAAATGCAGGGCAAGAAGCACGCCACGTGACCTCGCGCCTGTGCTTTATCAACACATCGACACCGGAATCGGTTCATCGCCGCGGCAGTGCGCCCGGCAATGACCGGAGATGGCCGCCCCCAGAGGGTCGATAGGGTCCTTCCCCAGGGCGGGTCGGCCCCGCGCTAGAACTTCCAGTTCTTCAGCGTCGTCAGGGCCGACGCCAGCGCCTCGCGTTCGCGGGCCTCACTGGCCGTCGCCAGCAACATCTCGTACGTACCCACCGCCAGCTTCAGCGCCACGGGATCGTGCTCGGCACTCGCCACGCTGGTCGCGTTGTCCGCCAGGGCCGCGTGCGCCAGCTTGTCCTCGGGAAAGCGCTGCGTCACCTGCTGCCAGCGCAGCATGCGACTCCGCGGCGACGACTCCGTCAGCGCCCAGAGATGCCACGCCGCGCGATTGGCCGGGTCGGCGGCGAGGGCACGGCCGGCGATCTCGCCCACCACGTCAGGTCCGCGCCCGGTGAGCCAGTA
>JAYQOZ010000181.1:1463-3967 GCA_038145035.1 Gemmatimonadaceae bacterium
GCGTTGGCCAGGGCCACCAGCGCCTCGGCGTTCTCCGGCTCACGCTCCACGACGCGTTCGTAGACCGGGCCGCCCACCTCGTGCAGCTCCCGATAGGGTTCCACCGCCGCCAGCAGCTCCCGCGTGTCGGGCGTTGACTGGCAGATAGCATCGAGGGCGGGAAGCAGCTTGGCGATATCCCCGTCCTGCCGATATGCTTTCACGGTAGCCGCCACGGCGGCGCGCGCATCATGTGCTGACTTCACCATCCCCCAAAGCTATTGGTGCCCGGGCACCGGTGGCACCGGAGAACCACCCGTGGCCGATCCCTCGCCCGGCAAGAGTCTGCGCCACACACTCAACAATCCGTTGAGCGCCCTGCTGGCCGAGCTGCAGCTGCTGGAAATGCAGGACCTGACCGACCCGCAACGTGAGGGTGTGCAGCGCGCAATTGCGCAGGTCCGGCGACTGGTGGACCTCGTCCGGACCCGGGTCCCGGACGTCTGATGACTTGCGCGACCGACCCGGACCGGGCATACTGATACAACCGCCCGTCACGGTGAGGCCCGTTGCCCACCCGGACGGTTGCGCTCCCAGACGCTCCCCCGCCGCGCCACTTCGCGCGACGCATCCCCGGCACCGACGGCCGGGTTTCGGCCGGATTCCGTCTTCAGGACGCTCCGCTTTCTACATCGCTGGACCCCGGGATTTCCTTCCCGACACGACCCCCCAAGTGGTCCCACACCCCCTCGCATGACCGATCGTAAACGTCCGTCCCGCCGTGGGCGCACTGCGCGCCCGCGCGGCGCCGACGCCGAGGACACGCTGTCCGAAGCCGACCCCTATCTCGAATCTGCCGCCGGCAGCCCCGAAGGCGCGCCTGCCGGATCCGGCGGCGACGAGGGCGCTCCCGACGAGCGTCCCCGCCGTGGCCGTCCGCGACGCCCCCGGGCCCCGCACCAGGAACAGGGCGATGCCTCAGCGACCGCCCCGTCCGACACGGACGCCGCACCGCGCGAGTCGCCGGCATCCGAGCCGGCACCTGCCGACAGCGCCGAGCCGCGACAGGACAGCGCGCCGCGTGGCGAGCGTCCGGACCGTGAGTGGACACCGCGTGAGGGACAGCAGAACGGCAACGGCCGCCCGTGGCAGGACCGCGGGGGCGACCGGGATCGCGGAGGCCGCGGCCGACGCGGTCGTCGCCAGCGGGGCCGTGGCCGCCGCAATGATCGTGGAGACCGTGGAGACCGTGGCGAGCGGTCCGAGCGGCCGCAGGGCGGCGACGACCGCGACTATCAGCACAATCCGCCGGTCATCCTCGTCGTGGACGGCGAGGTCACGGGCTGGTTCGATCCGGCCCGCGAGGCCGGATTTCTCCGCCGCGCCGAGTACAGCTACCTGAACGAAGCCGGCGACGCCTGGGTGCCGCCCACCCTCGTCCGCCAGTACGGCCTGCGTCGCGGCGATGAGATTGTCGCCAAGACGGGCCACGATCCGCGCGGCCGCGTGGCGGTCGCCGAGATCGTCTCGATCAACGGCACCGAACCGCAGGAAGGCCTGCGCCGCTCGGACTTCCAGACGCTGATCGCCTCGTATCCCGAGCGTCGGCTCACGCTGGAGACTGGCCGGCCCGCCAAGGGCGGCCCCGAGCTCACGCGCCGCGCCATCGATCTCATCGCGCCCATCGGCTACGGCCAGCGCGCCCTGATCGTCGCGCCCGCCCCCGCCCGCAAGACCAATGCTCATGCAGGCGATTACGGAAGGCATCGCCGTCAATCACCCGGAGGCCACGCTGCTCATCCTGCTGGTGGACGAGCGCCCGGAAGAAGTCAGCGAAGCTATCTCCTGGGGCGTCGGCGAAGTGGTTGCGAGCAGCTTCGACCAGCCCGCCAAGCGCCACGTGGAAGTCGTGGAGATGGTCCTCGAGCGCGCCCGTCGACTCGTCGAGATGGGCGAGGACGTGATCATCGTGCTCGACTCGCTTACCCGCATGGCCCGCGCCTTCAACACCGCCGAGCGCGGCACCGGCCGCACGCTGTCCGGCGGCCTCGATACCTCGGCGATGGCGCGCCCCAAGGCCTTCTTCGGCTCGGCGCGCAACATCGCGCCGCAGCACGGCGGCGGCTCGCTCACGATCATCGCCACCGCGCTGGTCGAAACCGGCTCGCGCATGGACGACGTGATCTTCGAGGAGTTCAAGGGCACGGGCAACTGCGAGATCAAGCTCGACCGCGGCCTCGCCGAGAAGCGCATCTTCCCGGCCTTCGACATCGCCACCTCCGGCACGCGCCGCGAGGAGAAGCTCTACAAGGCGGAGCAGATCGACGCGATCTACACGCTGCGCCGCGGCCTCCAGCAGATGCCGCCGCAGGCGGCAATGGAATGGCTGATCAAGCGCATCGCAGGGACGACATCGAACGATGCGCTGCTGGCAGGCCTATAGGTCGGGGGACGAAGGACGGAAGTGAACGGCTTCCGGTGGGTGAAGGTGTAGGTCGGGCGACGAGGGATACGAGCCGGCGGAA
>JAYQOZ010000181.1:3977-5299 GCA_038145035.1 Gemmatimonadaceae bacterium
CGCCCGCCGCCGGCGCCATGGGACTGGCGGACCACGCGCAGCGCCGGGCCGACACCCACCGAGGCGCGGCGGGCCGGCCTATCGGGGGGGGGACCAAGGCCGGACGTTAACAACGGCGACCCCGAGGCTCGGGGTCGCCGTTGTCGTGTGCTTCCGCCCTCTGTCTTTCGTCGTCCAGCGTGCTACGCAATCTCATCCCAGAGCGACGCAATCGCTCGCATCCCCTTCCGAAAGTTCTCCTGTGAGATCCATTCGTCCGGGGCGTGCGCGTTCTCGCCGGGCAGGCCGAAGCCGATGAGGAGGACCGGCGCCCCGAGGATCGTGGCGAAGTCATTCACCACCGGGATCGAGCCGCCTTCGCCCGTGATCACCGGCTCGCGGCCGAAGGCACCGGCCAGCGCGCGTGCGGCGGCGTCATAGATCGGGCCCGCGAGATCCGCACGCCAGGCATGGCCGCCGTGCAGGTGCGTCACCTTCACCGTCACGCCCTTCGGCGCCACGCGGCGCACATGGGCCTCGACGAGGCGGCCGATCTCGGCAGGATCCTGGTCCGGCACGAGGCGGCAGCTCACCTTGAGCATCGCCTGGCCGGGCAGCACGGTCTTCGCGCCTTCGCCCGTGTAGCCGCTGAGCAGGCCGTTCACCTCGCAGGTCGGACGGGTCCAGAGCTTCTCCAGCGTGCTGTAGCCCGGCTCGCCCCCGAGTGAATCCACGGCGAGGTGTGCCTTGAACTCCGTCTCGTCGAATGGCAGTGCGCGCATGCCCTCGCGCACGTGGTCGGGGAAGGCGCGGACCTTGTCGTAGAAGCCCGGGATGGCGATGCGGCCGTCGGCGTCGTGGAAACTGGCGACGATGCGCGCGAGTGCGGTGGCGGGGTTCACCACGGCGCCGCCGTACATGCCGCTGTGCAGGTCGGAGTTCGGGCCGGTGACGTCGATCTGCAGATACGCGAGGCCGCGCAGCGAGCTCAGGATGCTGGGGATGCCTGGTGCAAACATCGTGGAGTCGGAGATCACCACGGCGTCGCAGGCCAGGCGCGCCTTGTGCTCGGCCACGAATGGGGCGAGATGGTCGCTGCCGACCTCCTCCTCGCCCTCGGCGAGCACCACCACGTTCACCGGCAGGGTGCCGCGCGCGGCGAGGTGCGCCTCGAGGGCAGCGATGTGCAGCCACAGCTGGCCTTTGTCATCCACGCTGCCGCGCGCGAAGATCCTGCCGTCGCGGATGCTGGGCTCGAAGGCCGGCGTGGTCCAGAGCTCGAGCGGCTCCGGCGGCTGCACGTCGTAGTGGCCGTAGATGAGGATCGTCGGGGCGCCGGCCCG
>JAYQOZ010000182.1:0-1796 GCA_038145035.1 Gemmatimonadaceae bacterium
CGCGGTGCGTGAGTTGGGCGCCGGCAGCGCTGTACGCGCCGTCGGTGAAGCCGGCAGAGAGGCCGGCGCCGGGCTCGACCTGGACGGTCACACCGGCCTTGACCAGCCTGGCCGCGCTCTCGGGGATGAGCGCGACGCGGTGTTCGCCGGGGAGGGTTTCCTTGGGGATACCGAGGATCACGTGGGAAATCCGGGAGGGGTTGGACGGGAACCTGGGAGCGGTTGGGCGGGAAACTGGGGGCGCTGCGGGGGGGAAGCTACAGGGAGATGGCTAATTTCGCAGGGTGGAAACCCCGACAGGCGCCGGCGTGCGCAGTGGGGCATCGCCGCGGGCGGCCTGTTCACCAACGGGACCACGCTCGCCCCGGGCAGCTATACGCCGCCCCTGCAGCTCACGCTGACCGCGCCCTAAGCCACTCCACCATCGCCTCCCCGAACGCGGGGAGGTCCTTGGGCACCCGGCTGGACAGGACATTTCCATCCTGGACAACAGCCTCATCGACCCAGACAGCCCCGGCGTTGGTCAGGTCGTCGCGAATGCCTACCGTGGATGTCATGCGCTTGCCGCGAACAATGCCCGCGGAGATCAGGATCCAGGGACCGTGGCAAATGCTGGCCACCAATCCCCCGTGCTCAAAGACCTCGCGAACCAAAGTGAGCACCCGCTGATCGCGACGAAGCTTGTCGGGCGCCCAGCCTCCAGGTGCGAGTATACCAGCCAAAGTGGCGGGATTCATGGCATCGATATCGAGCTCCACTGGGGCAGGGTAGCCGTGCTTGCCCTTGTACGTGACGCCCGCCGGCCCCACTAATGGGGCGTCAAATCCAGCCGCCTGCAGACGCAGCTTTGGATACCAGACTTCCAGATCTTCGTAGTCCGGGCCCACCAGAATTGCGATTGTCTTCGACATTTCTCGTCCCCGGTGTGGATAAAGGCAATTCAGGACAGTATATCTCTCAATCTAAATTAGACATACAATTGTAAGACTATATAGAACGCAAGGTTATGTATGTGTATCTAGATATGCACTTAAGTGCATACCTTTAAGAATTTATGCAGGACAGGCTGCATATTTCGGACTGGGCTCTTGGCCTTCATCGACTCATCACAAAAGTGTGAATCGACAAACCCGTGGTATGGCGCGGCCAGGAGATGCTGATCCGCTCAAGGCAGAAAGCCTCGTCGCCGCCAAAAAAGCCTCGCGCCGGCAGCGCGCCGCGGCAGGGTGAACGCGGGGCGCCCTTCAATCGCGAAGTGTCGGCGATTGCTGACGCAACAGAAAGACTGTCATCCTGGCGTGAGGTCACCGGCTCTCTTATTCGCCTGGAAGGCCATGGCTCGGAGTCGCACCATGCGCAGCGACATCGGCGGGTGGGTTGCGAACAGGTCCCACAGGCCACCTTCCGGGCGATTCGACAGCCGACCGGTCGGATCGACAATGCAGAGGTGCGCCACCCCGTTCGAAATCGCCTTGGTGGGGGCGGGGTGGCGCTCGATCTCGGCGCCGGAGGCGCCGGTGTCAGTTCCCGGCCTTCTTCCTGGCCAGCGCGTCCTGCACCCAGGTGAGCGGAATCAGGAACAGCGGGGTCAGCAGGATCCCGAGCAACATGTTGATCCAGGTCAGCCCCACGTAGTACGCACCCATGCCGAGGCCGGCGATGAGGGTGCCGAGGGGGCCGCCAAAGCTGTGTTCCACGTCGTCGCTCCGAGATGTCCGGGGTGAGGGCGCTGCTCGGCGAGTATCTTAGCCGGGTGCCGATGCAAAGTGAAGCGGTCGGGGCGGTGCATGGGTGCC
>JAYQOZ010000182.1:1806-5309 GCA_038145035.1 Gemmatimonadaceae bacterium
AGTATCTTAGCGGGGTGCGTTTGCAATGTGAAGCGGTCGCGGCGGTGCATGGGGGCCTGGCGGCGCTGCCGCCGGGCCGCTGGCTGCTGGCCGTGTCCGGCGGGCGCGACTCCATGGTCCTGCTCGACGCCATGGCGACGGCCCGGGCACAGGAGATTGCCGGCATCGCGACCTTTGATCACGGCACCGGCCCCGCCGCGACGCGCGCGGCGTCATTGGTGGAGCGCACGGCGATGGCGCTCTCGATCCCGGTGATCTCCGGGCGGGACGCGGGGCCGGCCGCTGAGATGGGGGAGGCAGCCTGGCGCGCGGCGCGATGGAAGTTCCTCCGCGGCTGGGCCGAGGAACTGCGCGCCACCGTGGTGACGGCGCACTCGCGGGATGACCAGATCGAGACCGTGCTGCAGCGCCTCCTGCGCGACGCAGGGCCGCGGGGCCTCGCCGCCATGCGCGCGCTGCCGGATCGCGGCGATGCCGACGCGGTGGCGCGCCCGCTGCTGGGCATCCCGCGCGAGACGCTGGCGACGTACGCGACCGCGCGCCGACTGCGCTTCATCGAGGACCCGTCGAATGCGAGCCTGCGGTTCCAGCGGAATCGCGTGCGGCTGGAGCTGCTGCCGGCGCTCGAGCGAGCGGTCCCCGGCTTCGGGGACTGGGCGCTGTCGCTCGCGGCGCGGGCGGCGGCCTGGCGTGACACCGTCGCCGCCTGGGTGGACGCGACGCTGGCACCGGTGTCGCCGGAGCCCGGTGTCCTCACCGTGTCTGCCGCCCGCAGTGCGCAGCTGACAGTGGCCGAATGGGGCATCGTCTGGCCCGAGCTGGCGGCGCGCGTGGGGGTCGTGATGGATCGTCGCGGCATCGCCAGGGCCTCTGCCTGGGCCCCGCACGCCAAGGCGGGTGGCGAGATCCCGCTGGCCGCTGGCGCCAGCATCGCCCGCAGTGCCCGTAGCTTCGCCATTCGGGCGCCGCGGCCGCCCCACCGCAACTATATTGAGGGTAGTGAACTCGCCGTCGACCAAATCCAGTGATCCCCGCCTGCTCGGCCGTGCGCTCAAGCGCATCGCCTTCGACGAGCCGACGATCGCGGCGCGTGTGCGGGAACTCGGCGCGGAAATCACCGCTTCGTATCCTGACGGTGACCTCCTGGTGCTGGGGCTGCTGAAGGGAAGCTTCGTCTTCCTGGCGGACCTGGTGCGGGAGATCCGACGGCCGCTGCACGTGGATTTCCTCGTGGCGTCGAGCTACGGGGCGGGGACGGTGTCGTCCGGCAACGTGCAGCTGGTGTACGACCCCGAGACGCAGCTGGAGGGGAAGCACATCCTGCTGGTCGAGGACATCGTGGATTCCGGCCGGACGCTCCAGAAGCTGGTGGAGCTGCTCGGCGAGCGGCGCCCGCGGTCCCTCGAGATCTGTGCCCTCCTCCACAAACACATTGCGGAGCATCTCGTCCACCCGGTGAAGTTCGTCGGGTTCGACGCTCCGCACGAATTCCTAGTCGGCTACGGCCTGGACCACGCGGAAGATTTCCGCCACGTCCCGTTCGTGGCCAGCCTCGAGTAGGTACCTATGGCCAACGCCCCGCAGCAGAAGCCCGGAGGGTTCGGGCGCGCCTCGCGGACCCTGTCGCTCTGGGTCCTCGCGATCCTCGTGCCGTTCGTCTTCTTCCAGATGACGACCGGCCGCAACGAGCAGTCGCCGGCGATCGACTATTCCGTCTACGACCAGCAGCTCACCGCAGACAACATCGCCCGCGTGACGATCATCGGCGGCCGCGAGGTGAACGGCGAGTTCAAGAACCGCGTGCTCATCGACGGGCGCGAGGCGAAGCGATTCTCCACCAAGTTCCCGGTGGCGAATTCGGAGAACGAGATCGAGCGCCTGCGCGCGAAGAACGTCACCATCAAGGCGGACGATCCGCGCGTCTCCATCGGCGCGCTGCTGCTGCAGATGCTGCCGTGGATCATCATCATCGGCATCTGGGTGTTCCTGCTGCGCCAGATGCAGTCGGGCGGCAACAAGGCCTTCTCGTTCGGGAAGTCCAAGGCCAAGCTCCTCTCGGGCGACACGCCGAAGGTCACCTTCGCGGACGTGGCCGGGGCCGACGAGGCCAAGGTCGAGCTGCGCGAGATCATCGAGTTCCTGAAGGACCCGGCCAAGTTCACCAAGCTCGGCGGCCGACTGCCGAAGGGCGCACTGCTGGTGGGTCCGCCGGGCACCGGCAAGACGCTGCTCGCGAAGGCCGTTGCCGGCGAGGCCGGCCGCCCGTTCTTCTCGATGTCGGGCTCAGACTTCGTGGAGATGTTCGTGGGTGTCGGTGCGAGCCGCGTGCGTGACCTCTTCGAGCAGGGCAAGGCGAATGCGCCCTGCATCATCTTCATCGATGAGATTGACGCCGTGGGCCCGCCCCGGGGCGCCCGCCGCGGGGGGGGGGCCGCCGCGCGCGCGCCGACGGCCTCGGCGGTGGGCACGACGAGCGCGAGCAGACGCTGAACCAGCTGCTCGTGGAAATGGACGGCTTCGAGTCGAACGACGGCGTGATCCTGATCGCCGCGACGAACCGTCCCGACGTGCTCGATCCGGCGCTCCTGCGCCCGGGCCGCTTCGATCGCCAGATCGTCGTGGACGCCCCCGACCTCCGCGGTCGCGAGGGCATCCTCAAGGTGCACATCCGCAACAAGCCGCTGGCCGAGGACGTGGACATCCATCGCCTCGCCCGCGGCACGCCGGGCATGGCGGGCGCCGACCTCGCCAACCTCGTGAACGAGGCGGCGCTGCTGGCCGCACGTCGCAACCACGACAGGATCTACATGCTCGACTTCGAGGACGCGAAGGATCGCGTGATGCTCGGCGCCGAGCGCAAGTCGCTGGTCATGAAGGAAGAGGAGCGTCGCCTGACGGCGTTCCACGAGGCCGGGCACGCCGTCTGCGCCATCCGCGTGAAGGGCAACGACCCGCTGCACAAGGTGACCATCGTGCCGCGCGGCCGGGCCCTTGGGCTCGCCTTTACCCTGCCAGAGGATGACCGCGTGAGCGTGACGCGCGAGCAGCTCGAGGCACGGCTGGTGATGGCCTACGGGGGCCGCGTGGCGGAGGAGATCGTCTTCGGCCGGGACCGCGTGACGACCGGGGCGGCCAGCGATATCCAGCAGGCCACCGGCATCGCGCGGCGCTATGTGTCGCAGTGGGGCCTCTCGGATGCGATCGGCCCGATCCTCGTCGGCGACAACGAGCAGGAAGTCTTCCTCGGGCGTGAGCTCACGAGCCGTCGCCAGGTCTCGGAGCGCACCGCGCAGCAGGTGGACGACGAGGTCTCGCGCGTCATCAACGAGGCGTACAACCGCGCGATGGACACGCTGACGCACAACCGCAGCCTGCTCGACAGCATCGCCTCGGCGCTGCTGGAGCGGGAGACGCTCTCGCGCGAGGATATTGCCGTCCTCGAGCGCGGCGAGACCCTGCCGCCGCGGGCCGAGCCGCCGTCGGCGCTGCCGACGGCGCAGAAG
>JAYQOZ010000183.1:0-5273 GCA_038145035.1 Gemmatimonadaceae bacterium
ACTTGGGGGCGGGGCCGCGCGGGGGCGGGGGGGGGTGGGGGGCGGGGGGGCCGACGCCTCGTCGCGCCCGTTGAAGCGCCGCGCCGCCTCGACGAAGATCTTCACGCCAATCTCCAGCGCGCGTTCATCGATGTCGAAGCGCGGATGATGGTGCGGGTGCACGATGCCGCGATCCGAATTCCCCGCCCCGATGAAGAAGAAGCTGCCCGGCGCCTTCTGCAGATACGCCGAGAAATCCTCGCCGCCCATCGTCGGCCGCAGCGTCACCAGCACGTCCGGCCCGCAGGCCGCCTCCACCACCTCGGCGAGCTCCCGCGTCACGGTCACGTCGTTCACCACGGGCCGATACCCGCGCTCGTAGGTGAACTCATACGTGGCACCGTGCGCCTCGGTGACGCCCCTGATGATCCGCTCCATGCGCTGCGGGATTTCCGTGCGCAGCCCGGCATCGAGCGTGCGTACGGTCCCGGTGAGCTCGGCGACCTCGGGGATCACGTTGTGCGCGGTGCCGGCGTGGAATTGCGTCACGCTGAGCACGGCCGGATCCAGCGGATCCACGCCGCGCGCCACCACGTGCTGCAGGTTCGTCACCACCTGCGCCGCGACGGCGATCGGATCCACGGTCTCCTGCGGAATCGCGGCGTGCCCGCCCCTGCCCCGCACCGTGATCCAGAAGGTGTCGGGCGCCGCCATGGCCGCACCCTCGATCACGCCGACCCTCCCGATCTCCAGCGACGCCCAGAGATGCGCGCCGATCACCCGCGTCACGCCGTCCATCACGCCACGCTGTACCATCTCCTCCGCACCGCCCGGATGAATCTCCTCGGCGTGCTGGAAGAAGAAGCGAATCTCCCCGGCGAGTGACTCGCGCTGTGCAACGAGCTGGCGCACGGCGCCGAGCAGGGTGGCGGTGTGCCCGTCGTGCCCGCAGGCGTGCATGACGCCGCGGTTGACGGAAGCGAACGGCAATCCCGTCTCCTCGGTGATGGCCAGCGCATCCATGTCCGCGCGCATTGCGAGCACGGGCCCCGGCCGCCCCGTCAGCAGCCGCGCCATCACGCTGGTCCCGGTGGGCCGCGTGACCTCAAGCCCGCCAAGGGACTCCAGCGTCTCGTGCACGAACCGCGCCGTCTCCTCCTCGTTGAAGGAGAGCTCGGGGTGCTGGTGCAGGTGTCGCCGCCACTGCACGACCAGCGTGCGCAGCTCCTGCAGGTCCGAGTCCGGGATGGCCTTGGTCATGATTTCGAAGCCTAGCGCTGTTCGAGCGGCCCGTCCACTTCACCGTGGACGGGTCTCCCGCGGGGGCACGAGCGTTCGCCTACACGTCAGCCTTGGGTGCCCTTCCCTATGTCTCCGCGGCCGGCAGCCGTCGGCGCGCGCCTCTCACACCACGACGTTCAATAGCCGCCCCGGCACGAGGATGACCTTCTTCGGCTCCCCGGTGATGAACTTCCCGATCGCCGCATCTGCGCGGGCAGCCGCCAGCGCCGCCTCCTGGGTGACATCCTTCGCCACCCGCACCTTGCCGCGAGTCCGGCCGCCGACCTGCACCACGAGCTCGATCATGTCCGTCTCCAGCAACGACGGATCGAACGCCGGCCAGCGGCTGTCGAAGACGCTCGTGGAGTGGCCCAGCATCTCCCAGAGCTCCTCCGCCACGTGCGGCGCGAAGGGCGACACCATCGGCACCAGCGGCTCCACCTCGGCGCGCGCCGGCCTGCGCTCGCCCTTCCGGAGCGTATTCATGTATTCCATCATCGCCGCGATCGCCGTGTTATAGCTCAGCGCCGGGATATCCTCGCCTACCTTTTTGATCGTCGCGTGCAGCTTGCGCAGCACCTCCGGGTCCGGCGTGCCCGCATCGTCACGGTCGCGCACCGAGGCCCAGAGGCGGTCGAGGAATCGCTTCACGCCGCTGATGCCCGAGTCGCGGAAGTCGCCGCCCTCCTCGAAGGGACCCAGGAACATCAGGTAGGTGCGGAACGAGTCCGCGCCCCACTGCTCGATGTACTCGTCCGGATTCACCACGTTGCCGCGCGACTTCGACATCTTCGCGCCCTCGCGGATGATCAGGCCGTGCGCCCGGAACTTCGTGAACGGTTCCTCGAAGCCCAGCAGGCCCGCGTCGTGCAACACCATCGTGATGAAGCGCGAGTACAGCAGGTGCAGCACCGCGTGCTCATTGCCGCCGATATACGTCGTCACCGGCAGCCACTTCCTCGTGATGACCGGATCGAAGGCCACGTTCTCGTGCGGCACGCTGGGATAGCGGAGGAAGTACCAGGCGCTGTCCAGGAAGGTGTCGCTCACGTCCGTCTCGCGGCGCGCCGACCTGCCGCAGCTCGGACAGGCCACGTGGTACCACTCCTCGTGGCGCGCCAGGGGCGAGATGCCCGAATCATCGGGACGGAAATCCGGGATGTTCGGCAGCACCACCGGCAGCTGGTCCTCGGGGACCGGCACCGTGCCGCAGGCATCGCAATAGATGATCGGGATCGGCGGGCCCCAATACCGCTGCCGCGAGATGCACCAGTCGTGCAGGCGGTAGTTCGTCACCGACCGGCCCGCCTGCAGCCCCGCTAACCAGGCCGTGACCTGGGACTTGCCCTCGTCCACGCCCAACCCGTCGAACTGCTTCGAGTTCACCAGCACGCCGTCGTCCACATAGGCCGCGCCGTCGAACGGCGTCTGCGCGCCCTGGCCAGGACCCGCCACCACGCGCACGATCGGCAGCTCGAACTTCGTGGCGAACTCGAAGTCGCGCTCGTCGTGGCCCGGCACCGCCATGATGGCGCCGGTGCCGTAGTCCATCAGCACGTAGTCGGCGATCCAGATCGGGATCAGCTCGCCCGTCGCCGGATTCACCGCATACGAGCCGGTGAACTCGCCCGTCTTCTCCTTGTTCGTCTTGCGGCTCACCAGGTCCTGCTTGCCGGCCGCAGCGCGGTACTCGCGCACCACGACCTCCTGCATCGGCGTCGTGAGCCGCTCCACCAGCGGATGCTCAGGCGCCAGCACCAGGTAGGTCGCGCCAAAGATCGTGTCGGGGCGCGTGGTGAAGACCTCGATCTCCGTGGCCACCACCGCCGTCTCGGTGGTGACGGACACGACCGAACTGCCCGCGTCGGTCAGCGGGTCGATCACGCGGAAGCGCAGCGCGGCACCCTCTGAGCGGCCGATCCAGTTGCGCTGGGCCTGCTTCGTGGTCGCCGACCAGTCCAACGTCTCCAGGTTGTCCAGCAGGCGCCTGGAATAGTCCGAGATCCGGAAGAACCACTGCTCGAGGAAGCGCTGCCCCACCTTCGTGCCGCAGCGCTCGCACTCGCCGTTGATCACCTGCTCGTTGGCCAGCACCGTCTTGCAGGACGGACACCAGTTCACGGCCGCGGCCTTCTTGTAGGCGAGGCCCTGTCTGTACAGCTGCAGGAAGACCCACTGCGTCCACCTGTAGTAGCTCGGGTCCGTCGTATCGAGGGAGCGCGACCAGTCCACCATCAGGCCCGCGCGGTCCAGCTGGCGCCGGAAGTTCGCGATGTTCCGCGGGATCAGCTCCATCGGATGCACGCCGACCTTCAGCGCGAAGTTCTCCGAGTGGATGCCGAAGGCGTCATACCCCAGCGGCTCGAAGACGGTGTGACCCTGGAGGCGCTGGAAGCGCGCATGGATATCACAACCGGTGAACGCGAAGAGATTCCCCACGTGCAGGCCTTCGGCCGACGGGTAGGGAAACATCATCAACGCGTAGAACGGGCGTTCGCCACCCGCGATGTCGGTGCGATGCGTGCCGCGCTCGGCCCACCGCTCCCGCCACCGCGCCTCGATTGCCGACGGGTCGTAGCCGACCGGCTCTGGTACCGATGCTGTCATCGTCCTTGGACTGGGAAGCAGGGAATTTAGCCGCCGTGGAAGCCTCGACCAAACCTGTCGCCCCCCTCGCCGCGGATGGTCAGCTCCCCTGGCTGAGCGAACCCGTGTTCGCCTGCGCCCTCACGATGTCCGCGGTCGTCTTCCGATTCCACAGCTCCCCGGCCGTCGGGGAGCTGCTGCGCGGACTCGATGCAGGACGTGGCGGCGGCAAACCTCCAGACGGGTACAGGGCGCAGCCCGTCGTACCGGCGCCCCCAGCCGCTGCGCTGGGACGCCGCGTCAGTTCGGTCGCTCGCCGGTCCGATACATGAAGGCGCACTGCTCGACACGTGCCCCGCGATCGTCCGCCACCGCGAACCGTGCCCCTTCGTAGAGCGTCGCGCTGCCGTAACGACCGTCCTTGCCGATGGCATAGAACTGGATGTCGAAACGCGGGCGTCCGCGCTCCGTCAGCAGCCGGCGCTCCGTCATCGCGACCACGCGCTCCAGTGTCTTCAGGCAGGCCGCCTCGGGTGAGAGTCCCTGTCGCATGAACTCCACGGTGAGGAAGGCGCCGCAGACTTTGATGTTCGCCTCGCCGCGCCCGGTCGAACCCGCCGCGCCCACCGTGTTGTCGCAGTACTGGCCGGCACCGACGATCGGCGAGTCACCCACGCGCCCCGGCACCTTCCAGCCCATGCCACTGGTCGTCGTCACCGAGGAAATGTCCCCGGCGGCGTTGACGGCGTTCATGTTGATGGTGCCGGTCGTGAACTTGATGTCCACGTTGCCGTCGTAGTCGAGGTAGGCGTCGCCGGCGTTGAGGCGCGCGCGCCAGCGCAGCCAGTCCTGCCGCGTCCTCTCGGTCAGCAGGTTCTGCGTCTTGAAGCCCATTTCGAGGGCGAAACGCTTCGCGTCATCGCCCACCAGCATGATGTGGTCGGTGTAATCCATCACGGCCTTGGCCACGAGGCTCGGCGTCGCGATGTCCTCGAGGCAACCCACCGCCCCCGCGCGTCGCGTGGGACCGTGCATGCAGCTGGCATCCAGCTGGACGATGCCGTCCTTGTTGGGCAGTCCCCCGAGCCCCACCGACTGGTCGTCGGGGTCGAGCTCCTGGATGTTCACGCCCGCGATGATGGCGTCGAGCGTGTCCTCGCCAGCCACGATCCTGTCATAGGCGACGCGGACACCGCGGATGCCATTGGCGCTGGCGATGATCGTCGGGCGGGCGCGGAATGCCGGCGTCGATGCCCCGACAGGCGCCGGTGACGCGGCGGCGGGGATTGCCGTGGCCGCCAGCGCGGCCGTGGAGGAAGCGAGGAAATCGCGGCGAGTGGTCACGGGGCCAGGGGGGGGTGGGTGAAACCAGCCACTCGAACGTATCCCGGTCCTGCCAAAAACAGAACCGCCTGATCACCTGCGCT
>JAYQOZ010000184.1:0-5255 GCA_038145035.1 Gemmatimonadaceae bacterium
GACGACGCGCCTACATGTCGCCGCGGATCGTGATGCCCACCGACTTCCGGTAGGTCGTGCCCAGCTGGCGGTTGGCGGTCACTGAGCTCAGCTCAATCTCGGTAGCCGCGCAGCCCTTCGGGACCTTGCAGTTGCCGAGCGGGCAGGGCCCCGTGTTGAAGTTCACCTTCGCACCGTCCGGGTTGGTCAGCACCACCAGCTCCATCGCCACCGCATTCGCGGCGGTCGTCGGGTTGCCGGTGCCGCCGGTGATGGGCGTGTTCAGGCGGAAGGTGGCCAGCCTGTTCTCGCTGGCGCTGCCACGGAGCTCCACGGTCACGATGGTCGTGTCGGGGAATAGCGACAGGAAGCCGTTGCCCGTCCGCGTGATCAGCGCGATGTCATAGTCACTCGGCCGGTTCGCCTTGCCCGAGGCACCGAAGTAGAGATCCACCTCGCGCATCACATTCCCGTTGCCGGGGCCCGGCACCCAGAAGCCGTAGGGCGTTGCCGTCTCGTTGATTGGGTCGCGCGACCCACCAATCTCGCAGGCGTTCATCACCACACTGCTGCTCAGGCCGCTGGCCGAGAACGTCACGGCCACCGAGTCGGCCGCATTGGCCACGCGGGCACGCAGCTCGTTATAGCCGGCGCCGATGATCCACTCGGTCCAGGTGTAGCCGTCGGCGTCCGTCAGCGTCGACGCCGGCGCCACCGAGGCGTCGCTGTTGGCCAGCGCCGTCCAGTGCACCGTTACGCCGGCCGCCGGGGTGCCGTCCACGAGCGTCACGCGGACGCGCGGGGTCAGCGTGGCGCCGGGCGCCGCCGAGACCGGGTTCGGGCTCGCGATCGCGATCAACACGTCCTGAACATCCAGCGTGAAGAGCACCGAGTCGGCGCCGTTGTCATCGAAGAAGGTCACGCCTTCCGGCGCGTCCCCACCGAAGCGCGGACGGGCCACGGTCGTGTACGTCCCGACCGTGTCCACCTGCCAGCAGACCGCGGAGGTCCCGGCCGTGCTCGTCAAGTCCGCCAGGCTGCGGCCGTAGGCGCTGCAGCCGTAGCTCTCAGCCGTACCGTCGGCCAGGGCGATCGTGCCACCCGACACCGCCGGGATGTACCAGTCCACCGGCACGTTCACGAGCTTGGTGCCGTTGCGGGTCTCGATGGTGACGGTGGGCAGGCAGTCCGCCGGCAGCGTGGAGCCGACGGGGATTGCGGAGCAGGTCGAACTGGCGACGAGGCTCTCGACGCCACCCTCGGCCATCAGCGAGGCCATCGGCGTCATCCGGATGAACTCGGATGCGGTGCCGCTGACGCCACCGCCGGAGCGGAGCTGGGTGTCCACCGGCTCGAAGGGGCTGAACTCGGAGGCCGTGCCGCTGACGCCGCCGCTGCGCGTGGCGAGGGCCGCCGAGGCATGCAACGGATCCGGCGAGAACAGGTTCGCCGCAGCGCGGAACAGCCGCTCGCCGAACGCGAGGGGCGCCGACGTTTGGTCGCAGGACAACGGGGCCGGCGCCGGGTCGTCCGCCGTGGGCTCCGGGGTGATGACGAGCAACGTATCGCCCAGGCCATGGCCAAGGCGGAGGGCCGGGAAGACGTCCTCCGGCACGCCCTCGGCGCAGACCGAGATCGTCACCTTGTACTTGAGTCCGCTGCCACCGGCGTTCTGCTGCGTGATCTCGATGAACCCCGGGTACCGGTCCAGCTTGGTCAGCGCGCCGAGCTGCGAGGTCGGCATCTTCGTGATGGTGATCAGGCTGGGCTCCTCCACCGGATCACCCGGGAACGAAATCGCCTTGGTCGAGTCCTGGGTGTAGAGCACCTGCGGCTCATCAAGCGGGAAGATCAGCCGCGAGTTGTCGGCATCGGTAAGCGTGATCGGCACGCCGGCGTAGCAGTAGACGGCGTTGGCCAGCGCGATCACGGCGTCGTCGCCGCCCGGGAGCGGCTCCTCGTTGTGCTTTGTCAGCGTGAAGTCGACGATGTCGTGCGCGCGCTCCACGGTCCCCGCGGGATTCTGGTTCTCGTAGTGGTGGACCATGTTCTCGATCTTGCCGCGCACGGAGTTGTAGTTCGGCGAGCCTTCGGCGAAGGCGTCGGCGGCGAGCTCGAGCAGGCCCGTGAGAGTCCACGGGGTGCAGGCCTCCTCGTTGGAGATCCGCGGCGCGGTGCGCGACTGGTTCGGTGGGGTGATGCCGTCGCGACAGGCGACGACAACGAGGGCCATGGCCGCGGCGATGAGCAACGGGATCCGGCGCATACGGAGGTCCTTGTTCAGGTTACTGTACGAAAGACAGGCAGTGTATCGTTAGACAACATTGGTCTTTCCCGCTGTGAGCGCAAGCGAGATGCCGGCTTTCGAATGGCGTCGTGGCCCGAATGTGGCCCGAACAAAAGGGCGAAGCGGCTTATCCGCCGATCAGGCGCCGGAAGTCGTCCCGGTCCGCAATCGCGCGGAACCACCAGCCTGGATCCTCACGTAAACCATCTGCTGACTGAGGGTTAGCCGCGATATACTCGCGCAACAGCCGCACGGCGCCCTCTCCGTCCCCCGCGATGACGAGCACGAAGGCACCGAAATAGGGCAGCTCTCGCGTGGAGTCGATACTGGCATCGCCCTGTGACCGCAGCACCACACGTTTGGCGCTGTCGGCGAGCGCCGCGTTCGATTCCGCGGCCCGCGCAATGGCGCCGGCGGCCAGGATCTGCATCCAGTAGCGGGTGCGGAGCGTGTCGCGGGGCGGCGTCCGCTCCACGATGGAGTCCACCAGCGCCCAGGCCCGCGGGATGTCCACACTCGAGCTCGAGGGCATCGACATCATATAGAGGCGGCAGCGCATGGAGCGCACTTCCAGCGGGAAGCGGGCCGCGTAGCGGTCCGACCACTGCTGTGCCGCCGCCGCGTTGCCGAGGTCGTAGAGGGCGTTGCAGCCGCGGGAGAAGTTGAGGTTCGCGCCCTCGAAGAACTCGTCCGCGTCGAAGGCACGCGCCGCGGCGATGTAGACGTCGTTGATGGTCTTGCCCGGGACGGAGGAATACAGCGCCGAGAGCGTCGCGAAGGCACCGGCCTGATTTCGGTTGATCGTTGTGGCGCGCTCCAGGTCCGCCTGCGCGGCCAGCACCCGCCGGTCCTGCTCGGCGGCCGTCGTGTACGGCAACCGGGCATTGGCCCAGGCCCGCAGGGTCCCGCGCGCCTCCAGGGCGTCGGCATCGTTCGCGTTGCGTGCGAGCGCGCGGTCCGCATGCTCGATGCCGAGGTCGATGTAGCGCCGGATTTGTGCCTGGTCGTTGCCCACGTTCCGCGAGCGCAGGTAGGCGAGCATCGCGCGCATTGCCGTGGGGCGCGACCAGGCCTCATCCAGCGACTCGGCGACGGCAAGAATTGAATCGGCGGCGGCATACGCGGCAGCCGTCGCATTGGCATCCCCGCGGCCGTAGGCCTCCTGCATGGCGCGCTGCTGCTGCAGGGCTCGCTGCGTAAGGAGCCACGCTTCCTGGTTCGAGGTCGAGGCCCGCTGGAGCTGTACGCGCAGCTCCTCGCCGAGCTGTCGCCGGATCAGGTTCGCGGCGATGGTGCCGAGCGAGTCCTCCAGCTGGAAGATGCTGTCGCGCGGCAGCGCAAAGCTGCCACTCTGCAGGCGAACGCCGCTGGCGTCGTCGAGCCGCAGCGCCACGCGGACGCGGTCGCGGTCGGGCTCCACCTCGCCGCGCACCAGGAAGCCCACGCGCAGGATCCGCGCGATGCTGTCCGGCTCGATGTCCGTGTCGCGGAACGGCTCGATACCGGCCCGCGAGATCACGGTGATGCTCGGGCTGGTGGACAGCGTCTGGATGAGCCCGTCGGTGAGCGCGTCCGCCACCGGTGCGAGCGACGAGTCTCGGCTCAGGTCCGTGAACGGCAGCACGGCGACGCGCCGCGCTGCCTCGCCGAGGACGGCCACCGCGCCGCTGCCGCGCTGCGAGGCAAACCATCCACCAGCAGCGGCAATGGCGACGACCGCGGCCAGGGCTGCCAGCGCCGCCGGCTTCCGGTACCAGGGCAGCGGTGCTTCCATCGCGGCGTACTGCGCCGACGTCGGCGTGGGGATGCGCCGCGTCTGCGTGCCGCGCATCACGCGCATCGTGCTGGTGGTGCCGAACATCCCGCTCAGCAGCTCCGCGAACTGCTGCGCTGTCTGCGGGCGGTCCACCGGCGCCTTGTTGAGCGCGATGAAGATCGCTTCCTCGATCTCCTCGGGCACCGTCTGTCGCACCACGCGCACGCTCGGCGGCTGCTCCATGAGGTGCTTGGCCATGATGGCCATCGCGTTGGCGCCCGTGAACGGCGGCTCGCCCGCGAGCATCTCGTAGAGCATGCAGCCCAGCGAGTAGATGTCGGCCGTGGGGCCGACCTGCTCGCCGGAGGACTGCTCCGGGGCCATGTATACGGGCGTGCCGACGGCCATGCCGGTCTGTGTCAGCTTCTGCTGGCCAGCCTCGGTGGCCGCACGCGCGATGCCGAAGTCGGCCACCAGCGCATGGTCACCCGAGAGGAGGATGTTCTCCGGCTTGATGTCGCGGTGCACGATCCCCTGCTCGTGCGCGTGGCCCAGCGCGCCCGCCACCTCGAGCGTGATGCGCACGGCGTCCTCCACCGGCAGCATCTTCTCGCGGTCGATCCGGTCACGCAGCGACTCGCCCTTCACGAAGGGCATCACGTAGTACAGGAGGCCGTCGGCGTTGCCGGAGTCGTACATCCCGAGGATGTGCGGGTGCTGCAGCCTGGCTGCGAGCTTGATCTCGCGCTCGAAGCGCTCGCCGCCGATGGTCGCCGCCAGGTCCGGGTGCAGGACCTTGATGGCCACTTCGCGGTCGTGCTTGAGGTCCCGCGCCAGGAACACCGTGGCCATGCCGCCGCGGCCCAGCTCGCGCTCGATGCCGTAGCGGCTCCCGAGGTTCTCGCGCAGGCGCACGAAGATGTCCGAAACCTCGTCGGGCGCCACGAGGCCGATCGGCGTCGCGCGGTACTCCTTCGAGAGGTTCAGGCCGCAGCGGGCGCAGAAGAGCGCGCCTTCGCCGAGCACGGTGCCGCAGTTGGCGCAGGAGTTCGGCGTCAGGGCAGGATTCCGTCGATGGAAGAGGGTGGGAGCTGTCAGGAAAGTGAGCAATGTCACGTTCCGTGGCAAGCGAAAACGGGGGGGGCGGGGGCCCGCCCCGCCCCCCCCCCCCCCGACCGGGCCGCGGGCCGGGGGGGGAGAGAACACAAGACGCGGCGCCGGACGGGGAGGGGG
>JAYQOZ010000185.1:0-5201 GCA_038145035.1 Gemmatimonadaceae bacterium
ATGCGCACCAGCAGCGGGAACAGGCGCGTCTCCGTGGCGGTGAGGTCCAACGTGCCGGACACGGTGAAACGCGACTCGGCGCCGCCGAGGCGCCGGTCCTCGTAAATGAGCGTGGAGGAATCCAGCTGCCAGCGATCAAGCGGACCGCCGCGTGCGCGCACGCGGCCGCGCAGGCGCCCGTCGAAGGGCGGGGGTGGCACGGAGTCCCCAAAGAGTTCGCGCACGAGCACGAGGTCGAGCGGTGCCGCCTTCATGTCGAGATCACGGACCTCCACGGCATTTCCGGCGTCGCCTCCATCGCCTCCATCGCCGACATCGGCGACGAGGCGCCCACGCAGGTCCGAATCTCCCGCCTGGATCACAACGTCGGTGAGCACATACCGCGTCACCCCGCGCCGGGGGCCGTTCACGATGCGCAGGCGCGCACTGCCGCTACCCGCCGCTGGCACGAGGTCGCTGGCCCAGGTCAGGTCGGCAAGGTTTATGCGTTCGCCGCGGACGGCGAGGTCGAGCCGAGCCTCCTCATTCCCGGTGGGGATGCCGATGCGCCCGTTGAGCGCGAGTCGCGAGTCATTGATGGTGATGCGGGGCAGGTCGAGGCCGATGGAGTCCGGCGCGATCCCGACGCGTCCGCTGGCCTCGCGGAGGCGCAGTGGGGGATCATCGGCGCTCACGGCCAGCTGGGCGATGGTGACATCGCCGCGGCCCTCGCCCGTGGAGAAGGCAGAGGGGCCGAGCGCGAGCGTGATCTCGCGGTAGCTGCGGGTGACCGCAGGCAGCGACGGCAGGGAGTCCGGGGTCGTGAGCGTCACCGTGCCCTGTTCGAGCCTGGCGTCCTCCAGGCGAATGCGCCAGGCCGCGCCCGCGGCCGGATCCGCCGATGCCGTCGCGCTGTCCGCGCTGTCGCGGCGCGCGAGGCCGGCGACGTTCCAGTCGCCGTTGGCGCCCTGTACCAGGGCCACGGTCGGGTGTTCGACGCGGAGGGACGGGACCCGCAGTTCGCGATCCAGCAGCGGCCCAAGTGCGAGCCGTGCCTCCACGCGGCCCAGCGACACGACACGCTGCCCGCTGCTGTCGGCAAGCGTGACCGAATCCAGCATCACGCTGCCGATCGGCGTGAGTCGCAGGCCGTGCAGCGCCAGCTGCGTGCCCGGCGCCAGCTGTTCCTGCAGCAGCGCCGTAGTACGGCGTGTCGTCCACGCGCGGCCACGCTCGCTGCGCAGCATCAGCGTGATGCCGCCGACGATCAGCAGGGCGACCGTGCCGGACACGCCGAGCGCGGCGCCAAGCATCACGCGCACACGCCGCCGCATGCTAGAAGGCCTCGCCGATGCTGAAGTGGAAGGCGAGCCGCGGGAAGAGTCCCCGAGGCCGAGGCGGACGGAACGTGGCCGGGCAACCAAAGGGCCCCAGCGCGTCGGCACGCGCGTCGTCGAGCGGCTCCTGCGATCCGGGCGACACGCAGATGGCGCGTCCCCGCTGCGTGGCGCTGGCGCGCTGGAGGTAGAAGGCGGGGCCGGCCTCATACTGGTGCCCGTTGTAGCCGACGTCCACACGGAAGGGGCCGAGCGGCGTCACCACGCGCACGCCGACACCGGGTGTGGCGCGCAGGCCGGTGACCGCATAGTTGCCGGAGCTGTTCCACACCCGGCCGGCGTCGAGGAACAGCACCCAGCGCAGGAGGTCGCTGGGCCAGCCACCGCGCGAGCGGAGCTCGAGGTTGAGCAACGCACTGGCGAGCCCGCCGGCCGGGGCGCTGCGGTCGAAGCCCAGCGCCTGGTCGGCCTCGCCGACGAGTTCGCCATTCACGGTGACCGTATCGCTGGGCGCGCCCACGACATAGGCCACGGGGCCGAGCTGGCCCTGGTTGTAGCCACGCACGGTGTTCTGGCCGCCGGAGTAGAAGCGCTCCTGCGGCGGCACGATGGCGCTCAGGCCGTTGTGCGTCGTGATGAGGCCGCCGGATAGCCGCATTGCCCCCACGAACCAGCGGTTGAGCGGACGATACAGCGCGTACTCGAACTGCGAGCGCGTGAACATGAGGCTGGTGGTCGTGACCCCGAGCACATCGAGGTTCACATGCCCGAGCCGCGTCTCCAGCGCCCAGCGCTCGTCGTTGACCGCGAAGGAGGTGATGGCGGGCGCCGACCGCGACCAGGTGACGCCGGCCGACTGCACGACGCTCGGGCTATTGAGGACGAAGCGGTCGTTGAACCGGCAGAGGCCGAAACTGCCGCAGGACACGGCCGCGTCCGAGGTGGTCCGTCCCGCGTCGAAGCGATACGAGAAGGTGGTGTTCACACGGGGCACGATGGGGCGGTCGAAGGAGCCCACCGCGCCGATGTTGGTCTCGCGCACGTAAGTCTGGAATTCCGTACGCCGCTCACTGTAGAGCGTCCCCTGCGGATGCCAGCGGTCCCCGATGACGCCGCGCAGCGCGAGGGTCGCGCCGACGTAGTAGTTCAGGTTCAGGCTGAAGCTGTCGGCGCGCACGCCCAGCGCGCAGGCGCCGGGAAAGCTGTTGAACGGAGCGCCAACGCCGATCTTCGACAGCTTGAGGTCGAGCTGCAGCCGATGGGCGCGGCCGAGGAAGTTCTGCTCCACGTACCGCGTCTGCGTGCGAAAGCAGTCGATGGTGCCCCAGCCGCCGCCGACCCGCAGGCTGTTGTGTCGTCCCTCGACGAGCCGGACACGCACGGGCAGGGTGTCCGACACGGCGGTGTTCGGCAGCGTATCGATGGCCACCGTGCGGTAGAGGTCATACGAGTAGAGCAACTGCTGGCTGCTGCCGACGGCACGCGAGCTGTACACGTCGCCGGGCTTGAAGCGCAGCAGTGAGGTGACCTCGTCCTCGCGGAGGGCTGGGCGGCCTGAATCCGTCGGCGTCATTGCCACCTCGATACGGCCGACGCGCACGAGTTCCCTCGGGAAGAACTCCAGCGTTACCTGGGCGCGCCGCGCTGCGCTGTCCACGGTTACGCGCCGCGTCGGCGGCCGGGCCCGCGCGTACCCCTCCGCCCGCAGGATCTGCTGGACCGAGTCCATGGCCGAGACCAGCAACGAGTCGTCGAGCGGCCGGCCGCGCAGCTTCCGGTACAGCGCGCCGTTGTCGACCACGCGCCGCGGGAGGCCCACCAGCCGCAGCGTGTCGATGATCACCGGTGGCGCCTCGGTCACGCGGATGCGCACGTGTACGGTGCGGGCGCCGGTCCGGACCGTGCCTGCCACCGCCGAGCTGCCCGGGTAGCCACGCATCGCATACCACGCGGCGATGCGGCGCGTGTCGCGCCGCAGCTCGAGCGAGTCAAGGCAGGCCTCGGGGCCCACACCCCAGCCGAACCAGCGCCGCAGGCGACCCGCGCGTTCGGTGTACAGGATCGAGCGGAGATCCGCCGCGCTGATGGACGCGTTGCCCGTGAAGCGGATGTCCTCGACGCGGGGGCGTCGAGACGTGCAGCCCCGATCCGCCGACGGCAGGGGCAGTACCTGTGCCTGCGCCTCGGCAGCGAGGCCGAGGAACAGCAACGGGGCGAGGCGGAGGCAGGCGCGCGCGAGCCAGGCTGCGCGCGCCTCGGGAACGGGCATCAGGGACGGTGCGGGAAGCAAATGGGGACGCGCCAGGGGCCACGCGCGCACAGCAATTCTATATTGAGTTACCCATCCCCAGCCATTCCGCCCAGTGGGAGTCCCCGATGCGCCGTGCCCTGATGTCGCTCAGCCTGTTTGTGGCCGCCTGCGCCCGTGAGTCCGCGCCGATGGTCGATACCAGCTGTTTCGGGAGCCGTGTGCTCTCGTTCCAGGACGTGAGTGCGGAGGTCGTGATCCCCCGCGGCGAGGCCTGCGATGCCGGGAGCTTCCGCGTCGTGTTAACCCGCGGCCTCGATACGCTACCGACGCTCGAGGAGGGGCGCGACGGCAGCGTCGGCTTCATCGGGACTGCGGACGTAGACGGCGACGGCCGCGGGGAGTTCTTCGTGGCGACGCGGTCCACGGATGAAGCGGCGCGCGGCGCGCTCTTCGCCTTTACGGAATCGAGCGCTGGCATCTCCCGTTTCGCCCTTGGGCCGCTGGATTCGGCGCAGCTGGCGGACTACGCGGGCCACGACCGATTCGGCTTCGGTGGCGGCGACCAGTTGGTGCGCGCGTTTCCGCGCGGGACGGCCGGGGACACGGCCTGGTTCGGCTACTCGCATGGGGAGCGGCGCTGGCAATCGGTCGAGCGGCCGAGCTGGATTCGCTAGGCTAGGTCCCGCGCGGCTTCACGCGGCGCGTCGGCGCCGCGCCGAGCGGATCGTCGGGCCAGGGATGCCGCGGGTAGCGGCCCTTGAGATCCTTGCGCACCTCGAAGTAGCCCTGGCGCCAGAAGCTCGCGAGGTCACGGGTGACCTGCACGGGTCGGCCCGCCGGGGACAGCAGGTGCAGGGTCACCGGCACCTGGCCGTCGGCGATGCGCGGCGTTTCGAGCCAGCCGAAGGTCTCTTGGAGCTTCACGGCGAGCACCGGCTGTGATGGGTCGGCGTAGTCGAGTGCGATCCGCGAGCCGCTCGGTACCTCGAGATGCGTGGGCACGAAGGCGTCCAGTGCCGAGCGCGCCTTCCAGTCGAGCCGGTCGAGCAAGGCGGCGGAGAGTGCCAGACGCTCGAGATCCGATCGCCGGCGCAGCTCGCCGACTGCGGGCGCGAGCCACGCGTCCAGCGTGTCGAGCAACGCGGCGTCGGAGACATCCGGGAACCGAGTCGGGTCGACGGCGTGCGCGACGCGGAGTCGCGCCCGCAGGGCTTCGTCTGCCGGGCGCCACGGCAGTGCGGCGAGACCGCGACGCCGAATGGAATCGAGATAGGCGCGGGCGATTTCGGTGCTCGGCACGTCGCGCGCCGGACGTTCGCGCAGCACGATGGCGCCGGCCGATTCGCGCTCGACCGCGACGGGCTGCTCCGTGGACTCGTCCCAGCCGACCTCGCGAACCCAGCGCAGTCCATCGCCGGCGGCCTCGCGGAACTCCGCCTCGCGCAGTGACGCCGCCAGCCAGATGCGACTTTCTCCCGCCTGGCCATCCAGGTCGGCCACTGCCAGAAGCGCGGCGCGCCCCAGCGCCTGCGGCCGGTCGAGCCGGGCCCCGCGCCCTTTGCGCAGCAGGTAGCGGGGCGCCGCACCCTCGCGCCGCCTCGCCAGACGGTCGGGATACGCCAGCGCCACGAGCA
>JAYQOZ010000186.1:0-5194 GCA_038145035.1 Gemmatimonadaceae bacterium
GCCGACTCGAGGCCGTGCGTCGCGACTTCGTGGCCAACGTCTCCCACGAACTCCGCACCCCGCTCACCATCGTCGGCGGCTTCGCCGATACGATGGTCGAGGAGGACGTGCCGGGCGACGTGCGCCGGCAGTTCGCGGAGCGCATTCTCGGCAACACGCGGCGCATGCAGCGCATCGTGGATGACCTGCTGGACCTGTCGCGCATCGAGTCCGGGGGCTGGGTCCCCAACCCCACCGGCGTGGACCTGGAGGCGATGGTGCAGGAAGTCTTCCTCGCGGCCCGTGACGCGGCCGCGCGCAAAGGCTTGGCCCTGCACGCCGAGATCCCCGCCACACACGCGGTCGTGTTCGCCGACGCCACGGCGTTGCGGCAGGTGGTGGGGAACCTCGTCGACAATGCCGTGCGCCATACGGCGACCGGCTCGGTCACCGTCTTCGCGGGGCCGCATGAGCGCGGCACGGTGGTGGGAGTGCGGGACACCGGGACGGGGATTGCCGCCGAGCACCTCCCGCGAATCTTCGAGCGCTTCTACCGGGTGGATCCGGGCCGGGCACGCGAGGAGGGCGGCACGGGACTCGGCCTCGCCATCGTGAAGCACCTGGTCGAGGCGCATGGCGGCCGGGTACGGGCCGAGTCCGAACTCGGCCGCGGCACGACCATCACGGCGCTGTTCCCCCGCGCCGACGCCTGAGCGGGTCCGGGCGCGAGCCGCCCGCCAGAGGGCCCGAAGCCCGTCCGCCGCTCCACCACAGCGGGGGATGTTACAGAGCCGTTGCACGTCCGTAGGGAGCCCGGTACCGGTCGCCGGGAGATTCGTGGTGTCTGGGGTGAGGTCGTGCCCCGCACCCCGAACCTTTGACTCCCTCACGAGACGCCCATGCGCCGTGTACTGATTGCCTGCTCCGCACTTCTGATCTCTGCCCCTCTTGCCGCGCAGACCCCGACCGTCGGCCGCATCGTCGGCCGCGTCGTGGACGCCGCGTCCGGCGCGGGCCTCGCCGAGGCCGGCATCCCGGTCGTCGGCACGACCATCGGCACGCGCTCCGGCGTGGACGGCCAGTTCTCGATCGCCGGCGTTCCGGCCGGCACCGTGACGCTGATCGTGCGCCGTATCGGCTACGCCCAGAAGACCGTCACCGGCATCTTCCTCGAGGGCGGCAAGACCGTCGAGCAGGACGTCTCGCTGGCGCAGGCCAGCGTGGAGCTCTCGGCCCAGGTCGTGACCGCCTCCGCCGAGCGTGGCACGGTGGGCGAGGCGCTCGACGCCCAGAAGAACTCGATCAACGTCGTCAACAGCGTGACCGCCGAGCAGATCGCCAAGAGCCCGGACGGCGACGCCGCCGCGGCCGTGCAGCGCGTCTCCGGCGTGAGCGTACAGGACGGCAAGTACGTCTTCGTGCGCGGCCTCGGCGAGCGCTACACGCAGACCTCGCTCAACGGCGCGCGCATCCCGTCGCCGGAACCGGAGAAGAAGGTGGTGCCGCTGGACCTCTTCCCCACCGGGCTGCTGCAGACGATCACGACGGTGAAGACCTTCACGCCGGACCAGCCGGGCGACTTCTCCGGCGCGACGGTGGACATCCAGACGAAGGAGTTCCCGGCCGAGCGCACCTGGGCGATGAGCTCCAGCGTGGGCGGGTCGGACGCGGTCGTGGGCCGCAACCTACTGATGCCGACGCGTGTCGGCGGTGACCTGGTGGCGAACGGTGCCCTGCCGCGCGCGCTGCCCGGCTTCATCCAGCAGTTCGGCAACTTCTCCAACAGCTTCACGGGCCAGTCCGACTACAACCGGATGGTCTCGGACTTCCGCAACAGCTGGTCGCCGCGCGGACAGGAAGGCGGACTGAACGGCTCGACCTCGCTCTCCGTGGGTGGCAACGACCCCGTACTCGGCCACCGCGTCGGCTACCTCGTCAGCGGCACCTACTCCTATGGCCAGGAGGCGCGCCTCGACAACGTGCGCGCGCTGGCGCTGGCGCAGACGGGCAGCACGCCGTCGGAAATCGATCGATACGAGGGCACGATGGGCCGCAGCTCGGTGCTCTGGGGCGGCCTGGCGAACTTCTCCACGCTGGTGGGCAGCCGCACCCGCGTGGCGCTGAACAACACCTACAACCGCACCATGGACTCCGAGGCCCGTCAGGAGCAGGGCATGTCGGAGAACCTCAGCATCCCGTTCATCATCACGCGGCAGAAGTACGTGGAGCGCAGCGTGCGCTCGACGCAGCTGCTGGTGCAGAGCGACCTCACGGCCAACCAGAAGCTGGAGGTCTCCCTCAACGCCGCCGGCGTCACGCGGAAGGAGCCGGACCGCTCCGAGTTCGTGCAGGCCATCTTCACCGACCCGAACACGGGCTCGCAGATGGCGCCGCAGTGGTTCTCGGCCTCCAATGAGGGCGCGGTGCGCACCTTCGCGGACCTGGCGGAGGGCTCGATCGAGGGCCGTGCCCACTGGCGTATCCAATTCGGCCAGCCGGGCAGCTCGACGGCGCTCAAGATCGGTGGCCTCGGCCGCCACGCCTCGCGCGATGCGCTCAACACGGCATACAGCCTCAACGCCACCGGCCTGACACAGGCCGAGCGCGAGCTGCCGCCGGAGCAGATCTTCGCCCGCTACCTGAATGCCGGCGACAACGTCTGGCGCGTGACGCCGATCGGTGTCGGCGGCTCGTACGATGCCAGCGACTACCTGTTCGCGGGCTTCGCGATGGTCGAGAAGGAGTTCGGCCCGAAGTGGCAGCTGATCACCGGTGCCCGCGCCGAATACTCGGACGTCCTGGTGCGCTCGGAGCCGACGGTCGGCGCCCGCACCGCGACGCGCCCGACCTTCCTCGACGTGCTGCCGGCGCTGGCGCTCACCTATCGGGCGAGCCCGCGCACCAACATCCGCCTCTCGGCCTCGCAGACGGTGTCGCGCCCCGAGTACCGGGAGCTGGCGCCGATCCAGTACCGGGAGGTCATCGGCTTCGACAACGTGATCGGCAACCCGAACCTGCAGCGCGCGCTGATCCAGAACTTCGACCTGCGCTGGGAGTTCTACCCCTCGTCGGGCGAGGTGCTGAGCATCGCGGCCTTCGCGAAGCGCTTCACGAACCCGATCGAGCGCGTGTACATCGGCTCGAGCGGCACGCGCATCATCACCTTCGTGAACGCCAAAGGGGCGGACAACCTCGGCCTCGAGTTCGAGGCGCGAAAGTTCCTCGACGTGCTGAGCCCGTACCTGGCCAACGTGGCGGTGACAACCAACGCCACGGTGATGGCCTCGGAGATCCGTCTCGACGCACGGGCGGCCTCGGTAACGAGCCCGAACCGCGCGATGGTGGGCCAGGCGTCGTACATGTTCAATGCCGGCCTGCAGTGGACCTCGAACACCGGAGGCACCAGCGCCTCGGTGCTCTACAACGTGGTCGGCAGGCGCATCACGGACGCCGGCGAGATCCCGCTGCCGAACGTGGAGGAGCTGGAGCGGCACGTGGTGGATCTCTCGCTGCGCTTTCCGCTCAGCGAGCGCGTGTCGGGGCGCCTCGATGCGAAGAACCTGCTCGATGCCCCGTACCGCATCGTGCAGGGTCCGGTGACGCGTGAGTCCTACCGCGTGGGGCGCGGCTTCACGCTGGGCTTCAGCTGGCGCCCGTAATGCCGTGACGCGGCGCCTGACGCGCCGTGACTGGGATGTGACAGAAGCGCCATCGTGCAGAGACACGGTGGCGCTTTGTTACGGGTGTGCGGCGCGCTGGCACTGCGGCGCCCGCGGCAGGACTCCCCTCTTCCCCTCTTCCCCGAAGCCTCCGATGCCCCGACTCCCGATGCTGCGCAGCCTTGGCGCCGCCCTGCTCCTCGCCCCGGCGCTCACCGCCTGCAACGAAGACGTCACCACCACCGGACCCATCGCGCCGGGTGCGGCGGTGATCGCCAGCAACATCACGAGCGACCGCACGCTCTTCAAGGACACCACCTACACCCTGCAGGGCTTCGTGCAGGTGACCAACGGCGCCACGCTGACCATCCAGCCGGGCACTGTCATCCAGGGTGACTTCGCCACCGTGGGCTCCTCCCTGTTCATCACGCGCGGCGCACGCATCGTCGCCAACGGCACGGCCGCCGAGCCGATCGTCTTCACCTCGTCGCGGCCGGTGGGACAGCGGCAGGCCGGCGACTGGGGCGGCCTCATCATCATCGGCAACGCGACCATCAACCGCTCCGGCACGGTGGTGCTCGAGGGCACGGGCACCGGACCCTCGAACCCGACGCAGCAGTACTCGGGCGGCACGGATGACGCCTCAAGCAGCGGCTCGCTGCGCTACGTGCGCGTGGAGTTCGCGGGCTACGCCACCGCCACGGACGCCGAGCTCAACTCGTTTACCTTCGCCGCCGTCGGCAGCGGGACCACGGCCGAGTACCTGCAGTCGCTCTACGGCCTGGACGACTCGTTCGAGTTCTTCGGCGGCCGCCTCGACGCCAAGTACCTGGTCTCCTACGAGGCCGGTGACGACCAC
This sequence comes from Gemmatimonadaceae bacterium, assembly GCA_038145035.1. GTDB lineage: Bacteria > Gemmatimonadota > Gemmatimonadetes > Gemmatimonadales > Gemmatimonadaceae > Pseudogemmatithrix. Next base: position 4,498 of record JAYQOZ010000186.1, read on the forward strand.
TTCGACATGTCCGAGGGGTACCGCGGACGTCTGCAGTACCTGATTGCCTATCAGTCGCGCCTCGTGGTGCCGCGCCCCGGCGCCGGCAACACCTCGTCGGATCCGCAGGGCATCGAGAACGACGGCTGCGCCGGCGCCGGCTGCGATGCGGGCCAGAACTCCACGCCCTACAGCACGCCGGTGGTCGCGAACTTCACGCTGGTCGGTCCGAGCACGGGCACGGACATCGACGCCACGAACGGCGGCTTCGGCCTGGTGCTGCGCCGCGGCACCGGCGGCTACTACGTGAACGGCCTCGTGGCCCGCTGGCCCAAGGGCGGCTTCTCGATCCGCGATGCCGCCACGCAGACGCGCGTCACCGACGGCGACCTGGACGTGCAGCACGTGCTCGTGCTCGAGTCACCCAGCATCTTCAACACCGTGGTCTCGAGCGGCTTCGCGCTCCCGGACTCCGTGGCGCGCAACATCGTCCGGGATGGCGCCGCCACGATGGCACAGCAGGCCACGGCCTTCACGCTGCCGGCGACCTCGGCGGCCTCCTTCGACTGGACGCCTCCGGCAGGCTCGCTGGCCGCCACGGGAGGCCTGCAGGTCTTCGCCGGAAAGATGGCGACCGCGGCCGGCACCGCCGTGAGCGGCACGGCCTTCCGCGGCGCAGCCTCGCCGGGCGGCGCCAAGTGGTGGGCCGGCTGGACGC
>JAYQOZ010000187.1:0-4318 GCA_038145035.1 Gemmatimonadaceae bacterium
GGCGGAGGTGGCGGTGGGTTTGGAGGCGGTGGAAATCCGGCCAACGTCTACGCCCGCTTCACGGGCCTGAAGTCAAGCATCGTGAACGTCTGGGAGACCCCGAGCGCCGGGACGCTGGCGCAGCTTCGCGACGCGCGGCGGGCGCTGGACCGCGCACTCCGGGATGCCGACGGCCTGTTGGATCGCGCGACCAGGGCCGGACGCGGGCTGCGAGACCGAGGGTTGACGCTGAACCCGTAGTCTCAGGCAGGAGGAGTGACGGCGGGGCGGGGCGCAGGGTACCATTGAATGGTGTCCCTGCGTCCCCCCTCCAGCCGTGCCCACCTGCTGACCCTTATTCTCGCAGGCGGCTGCGCCGGCGCCCTCGGCGTACAGCCTGGCGGCATCACGCTGGAGACCAGCGCCAGCGACTATGTGGCGATTCCGGACGGTGCGCCGGGCATCCCGCAGCGCTATTACGTCGAGATGGTCGTGGCCATCACCAACGACGCCGGCCGGCCCATCACGCTGCAGGGCTGCGCCGAGTCCGACAACACGCCCCGCTTCGCGGTGTCAATGGCGGCGGTGCGGAACGACTGGCAGAGCGCCTACGAGAACGCCTGGTCCTGCCTCACGCCGACCTACCTCACGCTGGCGGTCGGTGAAAGCCGCGTGGACCGCATCGAGCTCTCGGGTCCGCGCAGCTTCGACGCCTTCACCGGTGATCCGGTGGGCATCCTTGAGGGCCGAATGCGCCTGGTCTACTACGTGGACGGCGTCACGGTCTGGTCCAACCCCTTCGACGTCGCGCTGCCGGACGCTCCGTAGGCGCGTGACGCCGCGTCCGGGCCGGGTTGTGTAGTTTGCGGAGGCCGCCAGTCGGACCTCCCACTCCAGTCCCACGACGTCGTGCGCACTACCGATCGATTCAACAGCCTTCCCGTCTACCTCCTCGCCACCATTCCGCAGAAGAAACGCGACCTGATCGCGCGCGGAGTGGACGTCATTGACCTCGGGGCCGGCGATGCCGACCTCCCCGCGCCGCCCGCCGCCGTCGAGGCGCTGACCAAGGCGGTCCAGGACCCCGGGATGGGTCGCTACGGCTTCGGGCTCGGCCTGATGCGATACCGCGAGGCCATCAGCACCTGGATGGAAGGGCGCTTCGGCCATCGCTTCGATCCGCTCAAGGAAGTGGTGCCCCTCATCGGCTCCAAGGAGGGCATCGCGCACTTCTGCCTCGCCACGCTGCAGAAGGGTGACGTCGCCATCATCCCCGACCCGGGCTACCTCGCGTACCTCGGTGGCACGCTGCTGAGCGAGGCGGAGCCGTATCTCTATCCGATCACGCCGCGCACCAACTTCCTGGTCGAGCTCGACGACATCCCGGCCGATATCCTGCGGCGCGCGAAGGTGCTGTTCCTGAACTACCCGAACAACCCCACCGCCGCCATCGCGCCGATGGAGTACCTGACCCGCGTCGTCGCGCGGTGCAGGGAGCTCAGCATCACGCTCGTCTACGACAACGCCTATTCGGAGATGACCTTCGACGGGTACGTCGCGCCCAGCATCTTCGACGTGCCGGGTGCCCGCGACGTGGCCATCGAGTTCCACTCGCTGTCCAAGACCTACAACATGACCGGCTGGCGCTGCGGCTGGGCCTGCGGCAATCCCACGCTGGTGGGCGCGCTCGCCAAGACCAAGAGCTTCCTCGACACCGGCCAGTTCATGGCGGTGCAGGCGGCCGGCGTCGCCGCGCTGGAGTCGCACGCGAGCTGGGTACCGGGCAACATCGACGTCTTCCGCACGCGGCGCGATGCCGCGGTGGAGGCGTTCCGCGCCAATGGCTTCCCGATCACCGACGTACCGCGCGCCTCGATGTACCTCTGGGCGCCGCTGCCCGCTGGCATTGCGTCGCTCACCTTCCACGAGCGGCTGATGGAGGAGGAAGGGGTCATCGTCCTCGCCGGCTCCTCGCTTGGTGCGGGCGGCGAAGGCTTCTTCCGCGTGTCGTTCATCACCGGCCCCGAGCGCATTGCCGAGGCCGCGCGTAGGGCAGGGCGGGTGCTCCGCGCCCTGCAAGGCGCCTGACCCGTGGCCCCGATCACCCTTCACCGCCTTCCCAAGCCCATGCGTCACTTCCGGATGCTGTTCCTTGCCGTCGCGCTGGCCCCCGGCGCCGCGGACGCCCAGCGCGCGATGCAGCCGAACGACTGGCATCGCGTCACGACCGTGTCCCAGCCGGCGATGTCGCCCGACGGCAGGCTCGTGGCGATGACCGTGACCACCGTCAACGAGCGCGAGAACAAGCGGCACGCTGAGGTCTGGGTGGTGCCAACGGCGGGCGGCGACCCGCTGCGCTACACCGCGCCGGCCTTCGAAAGCTCGAACCCGCGGTTCTCGCCCGATGGCGCGTACCTGTTCTTCACCTCGCAACGTCCGGGCGGCAGCGGGAACACCTGGGCGATCCGCCTCGATGCGCCGTCGGGTGAGGCGATGCAGCTGAGCGACTGGCCGAGCGGATCGTGGACCCGCGATGGCAAGTTCGCGGTGTTCACGTCGCCGGTCGGAGCGGATTCGACGCCGGCCGCCGCCGCGGAACGCGGCAGCGATCCGTATGGGCGCATGCAGCCGATGGCCCGCCCGCCCTTCGGGGCGATCACCAAGCCGGTGGAGCCGGCCCGGTTCGACGGCCGCCACATCACGGCCATGCGCTACAAGGGCAACGGCATCGGATTCATCCCCGGTCCGCGCACGGCGCCGCGGGCGCGGCCGCAGCAGATCTTCACGCAGGCGCCAGGCCAGCCGCGCGTGCAGGTGACGCAGGCGGCATACTCGCACCGCAACGCCGTCGTCTCGCCGGACGGGCGCTTCATCGCCTTCGTCGCGGACGTGTCGCTGCGCCCAGACAGCATCGTGCAGGGCATCAATGACTCACTGGCGCAGCTGCCGTACGATGCCGCCCGTGACGAGGCGCCGCGCAACGACTCCGATATCTACGTGATCCCCGTGGCTGGCGGTACGCCGCGCAAGGTGGCCGAGCTGATGGGCAGCGAGAGCGACGTCGTCTGGTCGCCGGATGGGCGCCGGCTGGCCTTCATCCATCGCGAGGGCCGCACGTCGCAGGCGAGGCTCCTCATGCTTGACGTCTCGGGTGGCACGCCGACCGTGCTGGTGCCCGACTGGCGCTACGAGCCCTCCGGCATCGAGTGGCTGCCGGGCGGCGACATCGCGATGTGGGCCGACATCGGTGGCAGCAGCGCGCTGCACCTCGTGAATGTGCGCAGCCGGCAGATGCGCGCCGTGCTCGACGGCCGCCGGAAGCTGCGCGACTTCTCCTTTGATGCGCAGGGTCGCCAGGTGGCGTTCGTGTCCACCAGCGTGAATACGCCGACGGAGCTGCACATCGCCGGCGTGGACGGCCGCGGGGAGCGCGTCCTCACGCGCTTCAATGAGGCCCTGAACAAGGACATCGCCTGGCAGGAGGCCGAACGCTTCACGTACCCCTCGGTGGGCGGGTTGGAAATAGAGGGCTGGCTGATGAAGCCCTACGGCTACGAGCCCGGGAAGAAGTTCCCGCTCGTGCTCTACATCCACGGCGGTCCGCACAGCCAGTATGGCGAGCAGTGGTTTGACGAGACACAGAACCTCGCGGCCGCCGGCTTCTTCGTGCTGTACACCAACCCGCGGGGCTCGAGCGGCTACGGCGCGGACTTCACCTATAGCACGCGGGGACGCTGGTTCGCCGAGGACTACGAGGACCTGATGAAGGCCGTGGACCTCGTGGCCGCGCGCGCCGACGTGGACTCCACGAAGATGGGCGTCACCGGCGGCTCCTACGGCGGCGTCATGACCGCCTGGGTCACGGCCAAGACCAACCGATTCAAGGCCGCGCAGGCCGATCGCATGATCTCCAACTGGTGGTCCTGGTACGGCACCTCGGACGCGCAGGGCCTCACCGAGTTCGAGTTCTACGGCAAGCCCTGGGACAACCCGGCGATGTACGACTCGCTCTCGCCGATCCGCGAGGTTCGGAAGGTGCGCACCCCGACCTTTATCCTGCAGAGTGAGGAGGACCACCGCACGCCGATGACGGATGCGGAGCAGTGGTACATCGCGCTGCAGAAGCAGGGGACGCCGGTCGAGTTGGTCCGCTACCCGCGCTCCACGCACGACCTCTCGCGCACGGGCGAGCCCTGGCTGCTGGTGGATCGCCTCGGCCGTCTGCGCGACTGGTTCGGCTACTGGCTCCAGGACAGGCGGTAGCCGCCGCGCCGGCCAGACGCAGAAAGGGGGGGGGGGCGAAAAAGGGGACCCCCCCTTAACCGGCCGGGCCCCCCCC
>JAYQOZ010000187.1:4328-5193 GCA_038145035.1 Gemmatimonadaceae bacterium
TGGGCGGTCGGGGTGGGCCCCCGGCCCCCCGTCGCGGGGGACGCCGCGGCGCGGGCCAGACCCACAATGGGCGGGACCCTATTCGGGCACCCCGCCCTTTCCCGTGAGGGACGCCGGCCGGACTAGATGTCCCGGACCGCCATCTCCTTCCGACCGGAGAAGTAGTCCACGGTGAGCTTGGTCACCGTGCCGGAGAGGAAGGCCAGGCCAATCAGGTTGGGCAGGGCCATGAAGCCGTTCAGCAGCGTGCCCACGGCCCAGACCAGCGGCACGGAGATCACGGAGCCGACCATGATGAGGGCGACGAAGATGCCCCGGTAGAGCTTGATCAGCGACGAGCCGAACATGAACTCGAAGCACTTCTCGCCGTAGTAGCACCAGCCGATCAGCGTCGAGAAGCCGAAGAGGAAGCTCGAGAGCGCCACGATCCCGGAGGCGAAGGGGATGTGCGTGCCGAGCGCGGCCGCCGTGAGGTCGCCGCTGGCGTTCTGGAACGCCGGGTCGGTCCAGAGGCCGGACTCGAGGATGACGAACGCGGTCATCGTGCAAACCACAATCGTGTCGATGAAGACCTCGAATACGCCGACCGTACCCTGCTCGACCGGATGCTTCACGTCGGCCACGCCGTGCGCGATCGGGGCGGAGCCCAGGCCCGCCTCGTTCGAGAGGACGCCCCGGCTGACCCCGGCCTGGATGGCCTGCGCCACGGAGGCGCCAGCGAAGCCTCCGACGGCCGCCGTCGGCGTAAAGGCTTCCTGCACGATCATGAGCAGCACGCCGGGGAGCGCCGTTATGTTGATCAGGACAAATCTCACCGCGGCGAGCATTTACAGGACGATCATCGGCGGCACCAGCTTCTCGGTGG
>JAYQOZ010000188.1:0-5181 GCA_038145035.1 Gemmatimonadaceae bacterium
CGCCCCGACAGCTCACGCTACCTCGATCTCACGATCCTGCTCGGGCCCACCTGGCGGCCGCCGCCGGAGGCGTTCCACCCGTAGCTGGCCGCAGGCTGCCGCGATGTCCATGCCGCGGCTCTTCCTGATGGCCACCTCGACGCCATGGCCGCGGATGCGTCGCGCGAACTTCGCGATCGCTTCCGGCGTGGTCGGCGTGAAGCCCATCGCCCCGCCCGGATGCAGCGGAATCAGGTTTACGAAAGCGCCGCAGTCGCGTGCGAGCCTCGCCAGCTGGTCCGCGTGCTCCGGCCGGTCGTTCACGTCGCCGAGCATCACGTACTCGAAGGTGACGCGGCGATCGAACTCGGAGGCCGCCCTGATGACGTCCGCCAGCGGATACTTGGTGTTCACCGGCATCAGCGTCGCGCGCAGGGCATCGGTGGGCGCATGGATCGACAGTGCGAGGCGGAACTGCTCCGTCCGCCGGCCCAACGCCACGATGCCCGGAAGCACACCGACGGTCGAGACCGTGATGTGCCGCGCCCCGATGCCGAACCCCTTTGCGTCGTTGAGGATCGTCAGCACCTGCTCCACGGCCTTCCAGTTCATCAGCGGCTCGCCCATCCCCATGAAGACGATGTTCGTGGCGCGCAGGGGCGGCGTCAGCAGGGCCAGTTCGCGCACCTGGCCCGCGATCTCGTGCACCGCGAGGTTCCGCGCGAAGCCCATCGCTCCGGTGGCGCAGAAGGCGCACTGGAGGGCACAGCCCACCTGGGAGGAGATGCAGAAGGTCACGCGGTCGCCATCGGGGATGGCGACCGTCTCGACGCTCTGGCCGTCGTGCAGGCGGAACAGGAACTTGCGGGTGCCGTCCACCGACCGCTGCTCCGTGATCAGGGGCAGCCGCGGCAGGGTGCAGTGCTGCGCCAGCAGCTCGCGGAAGGCGACTGGGAGGTCGGTCATATCCCCGAAGGACGCCACCGGCTTCTGCCAGAGGTGCGGCAGGACCTGGCTGCCGCGATAGGGCTTTTCGCCCTGGGCGACGGCGAATTCCCGGAGGGCCTGTTCCGCCTCGGCAGGGGCCAAGTCCAGCAGATTCAGCATGTTGCAGAGTACCGGACTTCGGTGGGTCGGCGCAATGGGGATTACCTACCACCAAGTGCCTACGGGAGTTAGATTTAGCCCTTCAATGCCACCCGACAGTACCCCGGCCGCGACCCCTTCCGTCGCGGCGCGCTGGACACCCCCCGCCGTCTGGGTGGTCCTTATCCTCATCGCGACCTCGTGGCCCGGTATCTCGGTGGGCCCCGACACCCTCGCCCTCGACAAGGTCTTTCACTTCACGGCCTACTCGGTCCTCGCCGCTCTGATGCTGCGGGCCACCCGGGATCCGTCGGCGTGGCGGACCGCAATCCTAACCTGGTGCCTGGTGGCCCTCTTCGGGGCTGTCGACGAATGGCACCAATCCTTCATTCCCCGCCGCTCGATGAGCTTCGCCGACTGGGTCGCCGACAGCTCGGGCGCCCTCGTGGGCGTGCTGGCTGTGCGCCTGATCCCCTTCCTGACGCCCCGTCGCGTCTCCGCTTCGTGAGCCCCTCGCCCGATCCATTCGCCACCGCCCTCCGTTCCCAGCTTGGCGGCAGCCTGCGACCCGAACACGTGGGGCAGCAGGTGCGCCTCGGCGGCTGGGTGCACAGGTCCCGAGACCTCGGCGGACACGTGTTCATCGACCTGCGCGACCGCGAGGGGCTGGTGCAGCTCTCGTTCAACGCAGACTGGACACCGGCGCCGGTGCTGCAGGCGGCGACGCAGGTCGGCCTGGAGAGCGTCATCCTGATCGAGGGAAGGGTGGAATTCCGACCCGAGGGGATTCGCAATCCGCATCTCCCTACGGGTGAGGTCGAGGTACGGGCCACTGCGCTCCGCGTGGTCGGGCCGGCCGACACGCCGCCGATCCCGGTGGCGCTCGACAAGGACGGCAAGCTCCCGGCCGAGGACCTGCGGCTGCGGCACCGCGTCCACGACCTGCGGCGTGCGGAACTGCAGCACGCGCTGACGTTGCGGCACCGGCTGATGCAGGCCACGCGCCGCTACCTCAGCGACGACGGCTACCTCGAGCTCGAGACCCCGATCCTCACCAAGCCCACGCCCGAGGGTGCGCGCGACTTCCTCGTGCCGAGCCGCGAGCATGCCGGGGAGTTCTTCGCGCTGCCACAGTCGCCACAGATCTACAAGCAGCTCTTCATGTGCGCGGGCTTCGACCGCTACTTCCAGATTGCCCGCTGCTTCCGCGACGAGGACCTGCGCGCCGACCGTCAGCTCGAGTTCACGCAGATCGACATCGAGGCCTCCTTCATCACGCGCGAGGACATCATCGCGATGGCCGAGGGCCTGATGCAGGCGCTGTGGATGGAGTCCGGCATCGCGATTTCCGTGCCGTTCCCGCGCATGACCTACGCCGAGGCGATGGAGCGCTACGGTTGCGACCGTCCTGACCTGCGCTATGGGTTGGAGATCCACGACCTGAGCGCGAGCTTCGCGTCCAGCGAGTCGGGCATCATCAAGGCGGCGCTGGAGCAGGGCGGGCGGGTGCGCGGCATCTTCGTGCCCGGCGCTGCGGGCTGGAGCCGTAAGCAGGTGGACGAGCTCGAGGCCATCGCCAGGAAGGCGGGCGCCGGCGGCCTGGTGCGCCTGAAGAACGCGGCGGGCAGCATCGAGGGCCCGCTGGCGAAGTTCATGGCCGCCGAGGCGCGGGCCCAGCTCGGCCTGGCCGACGGCGACCTGCTGCTGGCCGTCGCCGGTGCCGACCGCATCTCGAGCCCGGCGCTGGACCGCGTGCGCCAGGAGTGCGCCGCCCGCCTCGGGCTCGCGCGCGACGGCCAGCGGGAGTTCCTCTGGGTGCTCGACTTCCCGATGTTCGACAAGGATCCGGAGACGGGCGCGCTGGCGGCCGTGCACCACCCCTTCACCTCGCCGGATCCCGACGACATGGCCGCGCGTCCGGACGCGCCGGAGACCTGGCGCGCCCTGGCCTATGACTGCGTGCTCAACGGCACGGAGCTTGGCGGCGGCAGCATCCGGACCAGCGATCCGACGAGGCAGGCGCGCATGTTCGAGCTGCTGGGCATCCCCGATCGCGCGGACCAGGAGCGGCGTTTCGGGTTCCTGCTCGAGGGCCTGCGGGCCGGCGCGCCGCCGCACGGCGGCATCGCCTTTGGCTTCGATCGCATCGCGATGATCCTCGCCGGCGCCGGGTCCCTGCGGGACGTGATTGCGTTCCCCAAGACCACCGCGGCGCGCGCGTTGTTCGAGAATGCGCCCGCGCCGGTCCCGAGCCAGGACCTCGAGGAGCTGCACATTCGAATCGAGGCAGCGGAATGACCGATGGCACGATGGCGGGCGACGCCGTCACCACGAAGCTGGTGACGGAGGGGGCGGACCTGCTCACGCTGGCCGGCGTGGCGGACGCGAACCTCGCGGAGCTGCAGCGGCTGTTTCCCGTGCGGGCCACGCTGCGCGGCGAGATGCTGACGCTCACCGGCAGCGCCGACGCGGTGGAGAAGGCCGCCGTGGTGGCACAGCGCATGATCGACCACGCGCGCCAGCGGCAGCCACTGGATCCCGACGACGTGCTGCGCTTCTCAATGGAGGGGCCGGCGAGGGACGGCGGCACGCCGGGGCGGCTCGTGCTGCCCGGGGTGCGCAAGATCATCCAGCCCAAGACCAACGGACAGGCCGAGTACATGCAGGCCATGCAGGACAATGAGATCGTGGTCGGCATCGGGCCGGCGGGCACGGGCAAGACCTATCTCGCGGTGGCGGCGGCGGTGGATGCGTTGGCGCGGAAGCGCGTGCGGCGCATCGTGCTGGCGCGGCCCGCGGTGGAGGCCGGCGAATCGCTGGGCTTCCTCCCGGGGGACATGCAGGCCAAGGTGGACCCCTACCTGCGGCCGCTGTACGACGCGCTCGACGACCTCATGCCGCCCGAGCGCGTGGCCCGGGCGCTGGAAACGCGAGTGATCGAGATCGCTCCGTTGGCCTACATGCGCGGCCGCACGCTGGCGGATGCCTTCGTGATCCTCGACGAGGCGCAGAACGCCACCACCGCGCAGATGAAGATGTTCCTCACGCGCCTGGGCCTGAACTCGCGCGCGGTCATCACCGGCGACAAGACGCAGATCGACCTGCCCAAGCGCGAGGAGAGCGGACTGCTGCAGGTGGAGCGGATCCTGCCGGGCATCGACGGCATCGCCTTTCACTACTTCACCGAGACGGACGTGGTCCGGCACCGCCTGGTGCGTGAGATCGTGCGGGCGTACGCGGCGGACGCCGGCGCGTGAGCGCTGCCGGTGGGACCCGCGGGCTGGTCATCGTCGTCAACCGGGAAGCGCAGCGGATGCCGGTGGCGGAGCGCCGCCTGCGTGCGGCCGTGGCCGCCGTGCTGCGCGCCGCCAGGGTGCGGCAGGCCTTGGTGAGCCTGACGCTCCTCACGCCGCGTCGGATGGCCGCCCTGAACCGGCGCCATCTCGATCACGCGGGCAGCACCGACGTCATCACGTTCGGCTTCCGCGATCCGGCGGGAGCGGTGATCGGCGACGTCTATCTCTGTCCGCCGGTGATCGCTGCCAACGCGGCACGCTTCGGCCGGCCGGCGCGCGAGGAGTTCCTGCGCACGGTGATCCACGCCGCGCTGCACGTGCTCGGCCACGAGCATCCCGAGGGCGAGGCGCGTACGCGCTCGCCGATGTGGCGTCGGCAGGAGGCGCTGTTGCGCCGGGTGCTGGACCCGTGACCCCCGTGGCGGCGCTCCTTGCGCTGCTGGGCACCGCGATCGCTGGGCTCTGCGCCTTTGCGGACGGTGCCCTGCTGGGCATCGATGAGGACGAGCCCCCGAGTACGCCGCGGCTGCGCGCAGTCTTCGACCGGCGGGAGCGGGCGCACCGGGCGCTGGCCTTCGGGCGCATCCTCGCGCAGCTGATCGCCGGCGCGGCCGCCTCCGTGTCGCTGCTCGTGAGCGCCTGGGTGCCGGCGGCACTGTTGGCTCCGGTCGTGGTGCTGGCCGGGGTGTCGCTGGTCGGCATCGCCGAGGTCGGGGCGCGCGCGGCGGGCGACGCGTCGGGCCTGCGGGGGCTCAAGGCCACGGTGGGCTTCATCGAGGGCATCGAGGTGCTCTGCGCCCCGGTGGTTGCCTTCGGGGCC
>JAYQOZ010000189.1:0-5181 GCA_038145035.1 Gemmatimonadaceae bacterium
GGCCGAGGCCGTGCATGCGCTGGCGCTGCTGTCGCGCACGACGGCCACGCACTCGCCGACGATCGGTCGTGCCTTTCTCGAGCTCGCCCGCGGCGACACGGCGCAGGCGGTCCGGACCTACGTTGCCGCGGCTGCCGAGGTCTCCGAGGCCGCGCCGTTGCTCCTTACGATGGCGGCCCGGTTGGAAACCGCGCGTCGCGCCGATGCGGCCGCACTGCCGCTCTGGTCGACGGTGGCGATTGACCACAGCGCCGCCCCGGAGGCCGCGGAGGCGCGGCTGGAGTGGGGGCGCCTACTGCTGCGCCGCGGCGATGCCAGCGGCGCGCGTGAACAGTTTGAGGAGCTCATCCTGACCTATCCCAGGAGTGCCCTGGTCCCCCAGGCCCGTCGGGAGCTCGACGCGATGGCCATGCGCCGGGCGGACTCCCGATGATGCGGCTGCGACCTGCGCCTCGGCGGCGGGGATGGCTCGCCCTCGCCGCGCTGCTGCTCGGCGCCGCAGGCGCGCCGCTGCGTGCGCAGCAGCTGCTGCTGCCGATGGATGACACACAGGGCAATCACCTGAAGGCCTATGGCGTCACCTTCGCGGCCCTCACCGAGGGCCTGCGCGCGGAATGGCTGCTCAACGTCCGTGGCGGCAGCTTCCTGCTGCCGGACCTGCCGAACATCCGACGCGCCGCGATGCTGGCCGGCGTCACCTTCGACGCGGTGGAGGCCGCCCAGATGGCGACCCTCCGGCGCCAGATCGCCGAGGGCAACATGGACGCGGTGCCGTTGGAGAAGGCGCCGCGCATCGCGGTGTACACGCCGCCGCAGTCGATGCCCTGGGATGATGCCGTGACGCTGGCCCTCACCTACGCCGGGATTCCGTACACCACGATCTGGGATGACGACGTCCTCACCACGGACCTGTCGCAGTTCGACTGGATCCATCTGCACCACGAGGACTTCACCGGGCAGCAGCACAAGCTGTACCTCGGCTTCCGCGATGCGCCCTGGTACGTGCAGGCACGCGAGCGGGACCTGCAGACGGCGCGACGCTACCAGCTTGCCGACATCCCGACGCTCAAGAAGACGGTGGCGGACCGCCTGCGCGCGTTCGTGGAGCGCGGCGGATTCCTGTTTGCCATGTGCGGCGCCACGGAGACGCTCGAGATGGCCGTGGCCGGCTTCGGCGTGGACATTGCGGCGGCGCAGACCGACGGCACGCCGATGGATCCCAGCGCCGAGTCCAAGCTGGACTGGAGCCGCAGCTTCGCGGTGCAGGGCGCGCGCCTCGAGTTCGGTGGCGGCGTGAATGCGATGAGCGACATCGATGGGCACCAGGTGAACGTGCCGTCGCGCCGCCAGCCGCTGGGGACCTTCACCCTGTTCGGCTTCTCCGCGAAATTCGATCCCGTGGCGACGATGCTCGTGCAGAACCACCGGACCGTCCTGCGGGACTATTACGGCGTGACCACCTCGTTCACGCGGCGCACCCTGAAGCCCGGGGTGACCGTGCTGGCGCACGAGGAGGGCGCGCCCTGGGTGAAGTACATCCACGGTGCATACGGGCAGGGCAGCTGGACGTACCTGGGGGGGCACGACCCCGAGGATCCGCAGCACAGCATCGGTGCGCCGCCGACCGACCTGGCGCTGCATCCGAACTCGCCGGGCTACCGGCTGATCCTCAATAACGTGCTCTTCCCGGCGGCCAAGAAGAAGCCGCTGAAGACGTGACCGGTGAAGCCGGGCGCATCACGCCCGGCGCCGCGGCCGCCGTCCGCTCCGCAATCCGCCTTGCCGGCGGGCGCGAGGTCTGCTTCGTGTGCACGCTGGACGACGCGGGAATGGTGCAGAGTGCCCGGGTGGTGGCCCGCGGCGATGCGGCGAGCGTGCTCGCGCTGCCGGGGTTCGCAAACCGTGGCGAGCTGCTGCTGCACAACCATCCCAGCGGCTGGCTGGAGCCCTCCGATGCCGATCTCGCCGTGGCGGCCAAGCTGCACAACGACGGCATTGGCTTCGCCATCACCGACAACGACGGTGGCAGGCTCTACGTGGTGGTCGAGGTGCCGCGCGCGGTCAGGGAGGTCGCGCTGGTGCCCGCCGACGTGGCCGCTGCGCTCGGTCCCGATGGCCCGATTGCGGCGCGCCTGGGTCGCTATGAGGACCGTCCCAGCCAGCGGGAGATGGCGCGGCTCGTCGCCCAGCTGTTCTCGCGGGGCGGCGTGGGGCTCATTGAGGCGGGTACGGGCGTGGGCAAGTCGTTGGGATATCTCGTGCCCGCGCTGCGCTGGGCCGCCGAGAGCGGCGAGCGCACCGTGGTGTCCACCAACACGATCACGTTGCAGGAGCAGCTGACCACCAAGGACCTGCCGTTCCTCAGGGACGCGCTGAAGGACCAGGACGTGCGCTTCGCGCTGCTGAAGGGCTGGCGCAACTACCTCTGCCTGCAGCGCCTTGAGCAGGCACGCACGCAGGCGCCGGTACTCTTTGACGACGACGCCTCCGCCGACCTCGGCATGCTCGAGGACTGGGCGGAGAAGACGCAGGACGGCTCGCTGGCCGACCTCCCAAGCCCGCCGCGTGGAGAGGTCTGGGATGAGGTCGCGGCCGAGGGCGATCTCTGCACGCGACTCAAGTGCCCGCAGTTCGACCGGTGTTTCGTATTCAAGGCGCGCCGCGCCGCCGCGCAGGCTGACGTGGTGGTGGTGAACCATCACCTCCTCATGGCGGACATCGCCGTGCGGCGTGCGTCGGGGCGTTGGGATGAAGCGGCGGTGCTGCCGGCCTACAAGCGACTGGTGATTGACGAGGGCCATCACCTTGAGGACGCCGCGGCGGCGCACCTGGGTCAGAGCGTGTCGCGCCGTGGACTGGATCGGCTCTTCGCGCGGCTCGAGCGGCGCGGCAAGGGTCTGTTGCCGGTCCTGGAGCGCAAGCTCGCGTCGAGCTCGGATCTCTACAGCGTCGCCAGCCTGGACCTGCTGCGCGCGCGTCTCGTGCCGGCGCTGCAGACGGCGCGCGAGAAGTCGGCGCTGCTCTGCGACCTGCTCACCGAGTGGATGAAGACCCGCAACGACTCGGTGGTGCGTCTCACGGATGCCTTCGACGACGAGCCGATCTGGCAGGCGGGACTGACCGTGGCGCTCGACGACCTGCTGGCGGAGGTGGAGCTGCTGTCGGACGGCCTGCGCATGGTGCGTGAGCGTCTCGAGAGCGACGAGGCGCGCGCCGAGGAGCTTGCCCCGTTCCTGAACGAGGTGCGCGGCGTCACGCGTCGCCTGCAGAACAACGGCGACGCCCTGCGCGCCGCCCTGCGTCCCGGGCGCGACGGCACGCCGCGCGTGCGCTGGCTCGAGCTGCGCGGCAGCGAGCGCAACGTCGGCGCGACGGCGGTGCCGCTGGATCTCGCGCCGATCCTGCGCGAGGACCTGTTTCGCCGCGTCGAGACGGCGGTGGTGACCAGCGCCACGCTGGCGGTGGGCGACGGCTTCGACTTCATCACGAGGCGCCTCGGCCTCGATGATGCAGAGCTGGAGCCGGTGACGGCCTCGCTGGCCTCGCCCTTCGATTATCCGCGACAGGCGATGCTGCTGATCCCGAGCGACTTCCCGGCGCCGAACGTGGATGCGCCGGGTCACTTCAGGCGCACGGTGGCAGCGGCGCAGGACCTGATCACGGCCGCGGACGGCGGTGTCTTCCTGCTCTTCACTAGTCACCGTGACGTGCGGGAGGCGGCGGTCCAGCTGCGCGCGGCCGGGGTCGAGGGCCGCCACGCGTTGCTGGTGCATGGCGAGGCCCCGCGCGACGAGCTGCTGCGGCGATTCCGCGAGCACGGCGACGCGGTGCTGGTGGGCACGGCGAGCTTCTGGGAGGGGGTGGACGTCCCGGGACGGGCACTGCGCGGGATGGTGATCGGACGGATTCCGTTCCGTGTGCCTTCGGAGCCGATCACGGCGGCGCAGTGCGAGGCGATCGAGGCGGCGGGGGGTGACCCCTTCGGCGAGTACATGATCCCGCACGCGGCGCTACGGTTGAAGCAGGGCTTCGGGCGGCTGATCCGTACCGCCGCGGACCGTGGGGCCGTGGTGATCTGTGATCCGCGCGTCGTCACAAAGTCGTACGGGCGTCGTCTCACCGAGGGGTTGCCGCCGGCGGCTCGCCTGCAGGGGCCCTGGGCGATGCTTCGGGACGAGCTGCAGGCCTTCTACCGGGCGGATGGGCACTGACCCGGTGACATCCCAGACGGTCCCTCCCTTCCACTCAGGGGTAAATTCCCAGTCATGAGACCCAGCAAGATCGTCTGCGCCGGCCGCAACTATCGCGAGCATGCCAAGGAGCTCGGCAACGAGGTCCCGACCGCGCCGCTCATCTTCCTCAAGCCACCCTCCACGGTGATTGCGAGCGGCGAGTCCATCGTGCTCCCGACGCACGCTGGGCGGGTGGACTTCGAGGGCGAGATTGGTCTCGTGATCGGCACGACGATCAAGAAGGCCACGCCCAGCCAGGCCGCCGCGGCGGTCCGTGGGGTCGTCGCCGTGAACGACGTCTCGGCGCGCGACTGGCAGAAGGGGGACGGGCAGTGGTGGCGCGCCAAGGGCTGCGACACGTTCTGCCCCTTCGGACCCGAGCGGCAGGGGGCCGTGGACCTGCGCGCGCTTGAGGTCGTGACCCGCGTGAACGGGGAGGAGCTGCAGCACGGGCACGCGAGTGAAATGGTCTTCCCGATCGCCGATCTCATCGCCTACATCAGCACCGTGATGACCCTGGAGCCAGGGGACGTCGTGCTGACCGGGACCCCCGCCGGCGTGCGGGCGTTGCAGCCCGGCGACGTGGTCGAGGTCGAGGTTCCCGGCTGGAGCCGCGTGTCGAATCCCGTGGTGGCCGAGGCGTAGCCGATCGTGGCGCGCAGGCGCATCCAGCTGCTGCCGAAGCGGCGCTCGGGGGATCCCCGGGCGTCGGCGGCGGCGTTCGTGGTGCAGCTCCTGGTGCTCGCCATCGTGGTGCCGGCGTTCCTGGTCCCGGTGGCCATCGACTTCCTTCGCGACGATGCGGGAGGGGCCATCGTCCCCGAGCGCATCAGCTTCGAGGTGATGCTGCCCACGGGCGGTCCGGCGGAGCGGCGGGCGGCGCGCGCAGGCGGCAACAATCGCGCGACGCCTGCCGAGCCGGCCGCGGCGCCGGCCCCGGTCCCCGCGC
>JAYQOZ010000190.1:0-1951 GCA_038145035.1 Gemmatimonadaceae bacterium
GCGCCACGGTGCACCGCGCGCTGGTCGCGGCGCGGCAGGTCGAGGAGGAGCAGGGGCTGTCGGTGGAGGTCATCGATCTGCGCACGCTCTCGCCCTGGGACCAGGAGACGGTCTACGCCTCCGTGAAGAAGACCTCGCGCGTGATCGTGGCCTACGAGGATTCGATCTCGTGGGGCGTGGGGGCGGAAATCGCCGCCCGCATCGCCGACGACTGCTTCGCCTGGCTGGATGCCCCGGTGAAGCGCGTGGCCTCGAGCGACACCTTCGTGGGCTACGCGCCCAGTCTCGAGGACGCGATTCTTCCGCAGGTCAGCACCTTCGTGGACGCGTACCGGGAGATCGCGGGCTTCTAGGCCGCGACTGGGTCAGTCACGGAAGGGCGAGCCGTCCGCTGCGACGTCTCGCCCTTGTGCATCGATGACCTCGGCGTCGCCGGCGCGCTTTCTCAGCGCGGCGCTCTGCCCGACGGCCACCACGGCGCCGTCCTCGAGCAACAGCGCATCCGCCCAGGGACGGCGCGGATCAGCCGTGGCGATCCGCGCATTCACGATCAGCCGGCGGCGGGGGGCCTGGGGCATCACCGGCGCGCCGACGGCCGCGGTGCCTAGCCGCGCCGCTCGACGGCGTCGCGTACGTCGAGCAGGATCTCGAAGTACAGCTGCTCGCGACGGTAGGCGAAGTCCAGCGAGGCCATCTGCGCCTCGTCCTCGGCCTCCTTCGCCCGGCTGAAGGCCTCGGAATACATCTCCTCAAGGTTGGCGAGGATGCGTTCGCGCGAACGGGACATCGAAATCTCCTTCAGGGCGGATGCGGTGAGGCGCGGCGGCACGATCGGCGCGGGTTCGGGCCGTTTCGGTGCCTCCAGCAGATAGTCCTTGGCCGCGCCGAGCAGTTTCCGGCGGGCGTCGAAGTCCGGTGCCATTGGGACCGGAAGCTAATGCGTCCGGCGAGAGCCGGCTGGCACGCCAGTTGCTCCTCCTGGGTATGAACGCCGCGGAGCCTGCCGAGGTGGCAGGCGCGGCAGTATCCCTTGTCGGAGTCCTGAATGAACAACGTGAAAGTGTTTGTCCTGATGGCTGCCCTGACCGCCCTGCTGGCGGCCATCGGAGGCGCCGTGGGTGGTCAGGGCGGGCTGTTGCTGGCGCTGCTATTGGGTGGCGGCATGAACGTCTTCATGTACTGGAACTCGTCCAGCATGGTGCTGCGGAGCTATGGCGCACGGGTGGTGGAGCGCGCCCAGGCGCCGGAGCTCCATGAGATGGTGGACCGGCTTCGGCAGCGTGCCGGCCTGCCGATGCCCGTGGTGGCCATCGCCCCGCACGAGCAGCCCAACGCCTTTGCCACGGGTCGCAATCCCGAGCACGCAGTCGTCTGCGTGACCGAGGGCCTGCTGCGCCTGGTCGGGCGTGAGGAACTCGAAGGCGTGATCGCCCACGAACTCGCCCACATCAAGAACCGTGACATGCTGCTGCAGACGGTCTCGGCCACGATGGCGGGTGCGATTTCCAGCCTCGCGCAGCTCGCGTTCTTCTTCGGTGGTCGCGACGAGGACGGCAACAGCAATCCCCTCGCCGGGCTGGCGATGCTGATCGTCGGGCCGATCGCGGCCGCGCTCATCCAGTTCGCGATCTCGCGGCAGCGCGAGTTCAAGGCGGATGCGGTCGGGGCGGAGATCGCGGGCCGGCCGGAGGGACTCGCGAACGCGCTGCGGAAGCTCGACGCCTACGCGAAGCGCATCCCGATGGACGTGGCGCCGGCCGTCGCACCGCTGGCACAGGTGAATCCGCTCGCGGCGCACGGCGGCGGGATCAGCTCGCTGTTCTCGACGCACCCGTCCACGGAGGAGCGGCTGGCGCGGCTGCTGGCGCTGGCCTAGCGCCGCGCGCTAGCGAATGCCGCGCGCGGCCAGTAGCCGCGCAATCGCCGAGTCGTCGTCGGCAAAGGGCAGCAG
>JAYQOZ010000190.1:1961-5179 GCA_038145035.1 Gemmatimonadaceae bacterium
ATTGGCCGAGGCGGCGGCGGCAACGGGCAGCAGCGAGGCCCTCACGGCGGCCGCGCGGGCGCCTTCGACGGCCATGATGGCCGGCGGGACGCCACCCTCCGCCTCGCGCGGCGTGCCGACGCGACGGTCCACCTCGATCACCGCGCAGATCATCCCCGCGTTCGGGGATTTGACCCGACGGATCCGCACGACGGGTCCGTGGATCATCGTGCGTTCGTAGAGAATCTCGCCGGCGGCGGGGAGGGGCTCGGTCATCCTCGGGGAATCTTACCGCGTCGCGGCCGTTGGCAAGTCAGCCGAGCCGGTGGAAGACGGCCTCGCTTACCTCGCGCCCGTCTTTCAGGTGCTCGACGACGATGCGCTCGAGCAGCTCCGGCGTCACGCCGGCATACCAGGTGCCCTCAGGATACACGACCACGATCGGCCCGCCCTCGCAGACGCCCAGGCAGGGCGTCTCGCTGCGCTTCACGCGCGAGGGACCGAAGAGCAGGCCCTCCCGCTCGAGCAGCCGGGCCAACAGCGAATACAGCAGGCGCCCGGCGCGATCCTGCGAGCAGTACCCGCCCGTGCAGACCAGCACATGCCGCGAATACGGCTCCATCAGGCTCCGCAGGCGCTGCGTGGAAATCGCCATCAGTCGGTGTCGACCTTGTTGTCGCCCGGCGGCGCCACGTAACGGAACTCCTCGACGGGCCGGTCACCGACGAGGTGCTGGGTGAACACGCGCTCGGCCCGCTCCACGGTGATGCCCGCGTACCAGACGTTCTCGGGATACACGATCACCATCGGCCCGTGCCCGCACTGGCCGGTGCAGCCCGAGTGATTCACGCGCACGCGCTGGGCGATGTCCGCCTCGCGGGCGGCGCGCTTGAGATAATCGAAGGTGGCCGCCGAGTCGGCGGCCTTGCAGGTCTTGCCCGACGTACAGACGAAGACGTGCTTCTCGTACTGGCCCATGGGGATGCTGACGGGGGAAGGGTGAAGGGTGAGGGGTAAACGGCAGGCCCGGACGGTTCGTGCCAAGGGCGCGTATGTTTCCGCCCCACCCTGCCCCATTCCCGCCATGGCCACTCCCGAAGAGTTTTTCGCCATCGACATCCGCGTCGGCACCGTGCTGACGGCGGAGCCGTTCCCGGAGGCCCGGAAACCGGCCATCAAGCTGTCCATCGACTTTGGCCCGGACCTGGGGGTGCGGGCCTCCAGCGCCCAGCTGACGGTGCACTACGGACCCGAGGACCTCATCGGACGGCAGGTGGTGGCCGCCGTCAACCTCGGCGACCGACGGATTGCCGGGTTCAAGTCCCAGTGCCTGGTGCTCGGGGCCATGCCGGAGGCCCACGAGGTGATCCTGCTCCGGCCCGATGCGACGGTGCCGAACGGGACTCGCATCGGTTAGCATCTCCTGTTCCCAGTGCCCGACACCCCGTTGCGGAGACCGTGATGCCCCGTCACCCGCTCGCATCGCTTGCCCTCGCCACCGCCACCGCATTCGCGGCGGCAACGCCGCCCTCGTCCCTGCAGGCGCAGGAGGGGGGACGCACGGTGGCCATCACGAACGCCAACATCGTCGACGGAATCGGCAGCACCCGCATCCGCGGCGCGACACTGCTCGTCCGCGACGGACGGATCGTCAGCATCCGGGTGGGCGGCCCGGTGCCGGCCGGCGCCGGCGTCATCGACGTGGGAGGCCGTTGGATCGCCCCGGGTTTCATCGACGCGCACACGCACATCAGCACGCTCGCCAACGCCCGCCGGGCCCTGCACTCGGGCGTCACCACGGTGCGCAGCGCCAGCGTCCCGGCCTTCCAGGACGTGGCGCTGCGCGACCTGGCGCGTGCCAACCAGGTCATGGCGCCGGATGTCCTCGCCGCCGGCGTGTTCGTGACCCCGAACCTGGGCGAGACCCTGTTGGCGGATGCGCGCCTGGGCCCGTTGGTCAACGGCGTGCAGACGCCGGAGCAGCTCCGGCTGCTGGTCCGCGTGAACGCCGACCGCGGCGTCAACTGGATCAAGACCCGCGGCACCGAGCGCGCCGGGCTCCCCGACACCGACCCGCGGCAGCAGACCTACACCGAGGCGCAGCTGCGGGTGATCGTCGAGGAGGCACGGGCCCACGGCCTGCCGGTGATGGCCCACGCGCACGGCGACGAGGGCGCCTACGCCGCCGTCGCGGCCGGGGTGCGCAGCATCGAACACGGCACCTACGTCTCGGACTCGACGCTGCGGCTGATGCGTGAGCGCGGGACCTGGTTCGTCCCCACGCTCTCGACCGTCTGGGACCTCACCACGCCCGGCGGGGACTACGATGACCCGGTGCTCCTCCTCCGAGGCCAGCACATGGCCCCCATCCTCGAGGACGCCATCCGCCGCGCCCACGCCTTGGGCGTGCGCATCGCGGCCGGCGCCGACACGGATTACGGGCGCGAGAGCACGACGCGGATCAGCCACGAGGTACTGCGCTTCACGCGGCTGGGCCTCACGCCGGTCGAGGCCCTGGTCACCGCCACCTCGGGGGCAGCGGAGCTCCTGGGCATCAGCGACCGCACGGGACGGATCGCCGAGGGCTACGAGGCCGACCTGATCGTCCTCGAGCAGGACCCGCTGGCGCGAACCGAGACGCTGCAGGACGTATTGATGGTGATGACCAACGGGCGCGTGGCGCTGAACCGGTTGCCGTTCGGGCTGCCGAATCGCTGAGCCCTTCACGAGAACTGAACGTGGCAGACACGACCCAGGGCAAGCCGCCCTCCAAGGTGACCGTGCGCTGGGACGGTGGCCAGCGCTTTGACGCAGGCGTGACCGGCAAGCGCGAAGTGATTCGCCTCGACGGCAATCGCGACGCCGGGCCGAGCCCGGTGGACACCCTCCTCGGTGCACTGGCGGCCTGCGGCGGCGTGGACGTGGTGGACATCCTCGCCAAGCGCCGCACGCCGGTCGAGGGCATGACCATCGCCGTGACCGGCGAGCGCGCAAACGCTACGCCGGCGCGCGTGACGAAGATCCTGCTGGAGTTCCGCATCCGCGGCGCCGGCATCGAGCGCGTGCACGCCGAGCGCGCCATCGAGCTGGCCGTGTCCAAGTACTGCTCGGTCCGCGACTCCCTCGATCCGAACATCCCGATCGAGTGGACGCTGACCCTCGAGTAGCCCCGGCTACCTCTTCCGCGCCGGGCGCCGGGGGGCGGGGGCCCCGCCGCGGGGGGGGGCCAGCGGGGTGGG
>JAYQOZ010000191.1:0-5144 GCA_038145035.1 Gemmatimonadaceae bacterium
CCCCAGCGCGACCCGCCGCTCCCGCCGCGCCGCGTCCGCGCCCGGTGCCGCCGATGCCGCCGCGTCCCCGCCCAGTCACCAGCGGGATGCCGCTCCCGCCGCGTCCCGTCGCCTCGGCCACCCCGGGGGGCGGGCTCTCCGGCGGTCGTCGGGGCGACCGCGGGCGTACGGGGGCTGCCGCGGCGGGCTTCGGGCCCAGCGCGCCGTCCTCCGGCCCGCGTCGTGGAAAGAAGGGCAAGCGCGTCGACCAGGAAGCCGTGTCCGCGAACATCTCGCGCACAATGCGCCAGATGGGCGGCGGCACGTCCAAGCGTCGCGGTGGTCGTGACGACTCGACCGCCCGCGAGGAACTGGCGGCGATCCGCGCCGAGATGGCGGAGCGTGAGAAGACCACGATCCGTGTCAACGAGTTCATCACCGTCAGCGAGCTGGCTGACATCCTGAAGGTGCCGGCCACGCAGATCGTGTCGTTCGCGTTCAAGCACCTCGGGTTGATGGTCACCATCAACCAGCGCATGGACTTCGACCAGATCGAGCTGATCGCCAGTGAGTTCGGCTTCAACGCCGTGCGCGAGGAGGAGTACGCCGCCGCGCCCGAAGAGGAGTCGCCGGACGCCGTCGAGGACCTGCAGTCGCGGCCGCCCGTCGTTACCATCATGGGACACGTCGACCACGGCAAGACCTCGCTGCTCGACTACATCCGCAAGGCCACCGTGGTTGCCGGCGAGGCCGGCGGCATCACCCAGCACATCGGCGCCTACCACGTGTCGCTGCCGGATGGCCGCAGCATCACCTTCCTCGACACGCCGGGCCACGAGGCCTTCACCGCCATGCGCGCCCGCGGCGCGCAGGTGACGGACATCGGCGTGCTGGTCGTCGCCGCGGATGACGCCGTGATGCCGCCCACCATCGCGGCCAGATCGACCTGCCCACCGCCAACGCGATGAAGGTGCGGCAGGACCTCCTGCAGCACGGCGTGGTGCTCGAGGACTTCGGCGGCACCACGCTGGCGTCGGAGATCAGCGCCAAGAAGGGCACCGGTGTGAAGGAGCTGCTGGAGCAGGTGCTCCTGCAGGCCGAGATCCTCGACCTCAAGGCCAACCCCGATCGCCGCGCCACGGGCTCGGTGGTCGAGGCCCAGCTCGACCAGGGCAAGGGTGCCGTCGCCACGATCCTCGTGCAGAACGGCACGCTGCGCGTCGGCGACGACTTCATCTGCGGCCTGCACTCCGGCCGTGTCCGCGCCCTGCTCGACGAGCGCGGCAAGGCCGTCAAGGAAGCGGGCCCCGCCGTGCCGGTGCAGGTGCTGGGCCTCACCGGCGTGCCGATGGCCGGTGACCAGTTCATCTGCGTGGCCGATGCGCAGGAGGCCCGTGAGATCGCCCAGCGCCGCGAGCGGCTGGACCGCGAGGCCAAGAGCCGTCGCACCGCCAAGGGCGCGGTGTCGCTCGAGGACTTCATGGCCCAGGCCGGCTCCGGCGAGAAGCGGCAGCTCAAGCTGCTCATCAAGGCCGACCAGGGCGGTCCGGCCGAGGCGCTGGCCGACGCGTTGCAGCAGCTCAGCAACGAGGAGGTGCAGGTCGAGGTCGTGCAGCGCGGCGTCGGTGCCATCAGCGAGAGCGACATCCTGCTGGCCAAGGCGGCGGGCGCCATCATCATCGGCTTCCACGTGCGTCCCGACACGAAGGCCCGCGCGGCCGCGGATCGCGAGGGCGTGGAACTCAAGCTCTACCGCATCATCTACGAGGCCGTCGCGGACGTGCGCGCCGCCCTCGAGGGCCTGCTGCGGCCGGAGGAGAAGGAAGTCATCGTTGGCGAGGCGGAGGTCCGCGAGACCTTCAAGGTGCCGAAGATCGGCGTCATCGCCGGCTGCTTCGTCCGCTCCGGTCTCATCAATCGCCAGGGCCGCGTGCGCATCGTGCGCGACGGCGTGGAGACCTACGACGGCACCATCGCCTCGCTGCGTCGCTTCAAGGAGGACGTGCGCGAGGTCAAGGAAGGCTACGAGTGCGGCATCGGGATCGAGAACTTCAACGACCTCAAGGTTGGCGACGTGATCGAGCTCTACCGCACCGAGGAAGTGGCCCGCACGCTCCAGCCGGCCACGGCCGGCTGAGCGGCGCGCCCCGACGGAGGCAGCATGCCACCGCGTGACCCGCACCGCGCTGACCGCGTGGCCGAGGCCATCCGCGAGGAGGTCGCGGCGTTCCTGGCCCGCGACGCCAAGGACCCGCGCATCATCGGCCTGGTGACGGTCACGGCGGTCGAGATGGGCCGCGACCTCCGTCACGCCACGATCTTCGTGAGCGTGATGGGCTCGGAGTCCGAGCGCAGTGCCACCCTCGCGGGGCTGGCCAGCGCCGCGCATCACCTGCGCAGTCGCGTCGGCAAGGCGCTGCGCCTGCAGTTCGCGCCGGAACTGCACTTCCGGCTCGACGAATCGGTGGCGCGCGCCGCCCGCATCGAGTCGCTGCTGGCCGACCTGAAGCGGCCGACCACGCCGGATGCAGACGCCAGCGACGACTGACGGCCTGCTCCTGGTGGACAAGCCCGCCGGGGTCTCCTCGCACGACGTGGTGTCGGTGGCCCGCCGCGCGGTGGGCGAGCGCCGTATCGGGCACGCGGGCACGCTGGATCCCTTCGCCACCGGGTTGCTGCTCCTGTGCGCCGGACGGGCCACGCGCCTGCTGCGGCACCTGCCCGACGAGCCCAAGGTGTATCGCGCGACCATCCGCTTCGGCAGCGAGACGGACACCGAGGACCTGGGCGGCGCCGTGACCCGCGAGGCGCCGCGTCCGACGCGCGAGGCCCTGATGGCGGCCCTGCCGCGCTTCGTGGGCTCGATTGACCAGGTGCCGCCGGCCTTCTCGGCGAAACGCGTGGACGGCAAGCGCGCCTACGAGCGCGCCCGCGCCGGGGAGCAGCTGACGCTGGCCGCCGTCCCCATTACGGTGCACCGCTGGGAGGTGCTCGAGGTCCGCGTTGCCGAGGACGCGACCGTGGACGAGGCCGACGTGCGCATCAGCTGCGGCGGCGGGACCTATGTGCGATCCCTCGCGCGCGACCTGGCCCGGGCCGTCGGCAGTGCGGCGCACCTCGTGGCGCTGCGCCGCGAGCGCTGCGGGGCCTTCGCGGTCGAGGATGCGGTGACGCTCGCGGACCTGCGTGAGGGCAGGGCCGCGTTGCGGCCTGCGCTGGACGCCCTGCCCGGATTTCCGGTCGAGCCGCTCGACGACGACGCGCTCGCGAAGATCGTGCGGGGCATTGAGGTGCCGGCAACGGTCGAGGGCGATTGGGCGGCGCTGGTGCGTGACGATCGCCCGGTGCTCGTTGCCCTCGCCGAGCGCCGCGGGGACCGGTGGCAGCCCCGGGTGGTGATGCATGAGGCCTGATCCCGCCTTCGGATTGCCGCCGGAGGTGCGCGGCACTGTCTGCACGGTCGGCACCTTCGACGGCGTGCACCGCGGGCACCAGCTCGTCCTTGAGCGCCTTGCCGCCCGGGCGCGACTGCACGGGCTGCCCGCCGTCCTCGTCACCTTCGAGCCGCACCCGCTCGAGGTGGTTAATCCCGCCGCGGCGCCGCCCCTGCTGACGCTCGGCAGCGAGAAGAGCGAGGTGCTGGCGGAGAGTCCGCTCGATTATGTCGTGGTCCTGCCGTTCACCCAGGTGCTCGCGAGCTACGAGGCCCAGCATTTCGTGGATCTGGTGCTGCGGGATCGGCTCGGCGTGCGCGAACTGCTCATCGGCTTCGACCACGGCTTCGGTCGCGGCCGCACGGGCGATGCAGAGGTGCTGCGGGCGCTGGGGTTGGCCCGCGGGTTTGAGGTATCGGTGGTCGAGGCGGTCGAGGGCTCGGACCGCCGCCCCATCTCGAGCACGTCGATTCGACGCGCCGTCGCCGGTGGGGACCTGGCGCGCGCGGCGGATGGTCTCGGGCGCCCGTATTCCGTGGGTGGCGTGGTGCGCCAGGGCGACCAACGAGGGCGCACGATTGGTTTCCCGACGCTGAACCTCGGGGCGCCGACCGCCCGCAAGCTGCTGCCGCCTGAGGGCGTGTACGCGGTCCGGGTGCAGACGCCTGCCGGTGCCTTCGGCGGCATGATGAACCTGGGGCCGCGCCCGACCTTCGACGACCCCACGGCCATGCTCGAGGTCCATTGCTTCGAACTGTCCGGCGACCTCTACGGGGCACGGGTGCGGGTCGACTTCATCGCGCGGCTGCGCGAGACCCGGAAGTTCGAGTCCGTGGATGCCCTGCGCGCCCAGTTGGCGCGGGACGAGGCGACCGCCCGCGCCGCCCTCGCCGGCGGGTCGGAATCCGGCGCCCGCTGAGAGCGTCCAACCCATTGCGTGCGATTGACTTGGCCCTGCTCGGCGGATATTCTTCGAGGCTGTTCCTGACGCTTCACTTTTTCCTGCCCCCGGCATGCAAAACCTGAAGGCTCGCCTCATCCTGATCGCGGCGATGATCGTCGCGTCGGTGTGGGCGCTCTTCCCGCGCACCGTTACCGAGCGCGTCAACCGCGACGGCATGTTCGTCGACACGACGTTCGCCCGCGTGCCCCTCAAGCTTGGCCTCGACCTCCGTGGCGGCATGCATCTCGCCCTGGAGATCGACCGGTCGCAGCAGCAGGTCGCCGATGTCAGCGACGCGCTCGACCGCGCCCTCACCGTCGTGCGTCAGCGCATCGACGAGTTCGGCGTGGCCGAGCCCATCGTCCAGAAGGTCGGCGATGACCGGATCACGGTCGAGCTGCCCGGCATCGACGACCGCGAACGTGCCACCGCCGTGGTGCAGCGCTCCGCCTTCCTGCGCTTCCAGATCACCGACAAGACGCAGGCGTTGGAGCGTGTCGCGCCGCGCCTCGACCAGATCGTCCGTGCGCGCGGCCTCGAGCGCAGGGCCACCGCCGCCGGTGATACCGCCCGCTCGTCGTCCCTGACCTCGATCTTCCAGCAGCAGGACTCCGCGACGGCCGGCAGCGATTCGCTGCCCACCGACGGGCCGTTCCGCCGCATGGTCGCGCCGGGCTCCATGCCGGGGCAGTACTACGTAGCGATGAGCGAGGCCCGCGAGCTGGATCGCTACCTCGCGGACTCCGCCGTGCGCGCCGCGCTGCCGCCGGGCAAGGTGGTCCGCTGGG
>JAYQOZ010000192.1:0-652 GCA_038145035.1 Gemmatimonadaceae bacterium
GTCGTAGTCCTCGCCGCCAACGGCCGTGATCAGCTGCGCCTCCGGCACGTCGTAGGCCCGGGCGAGATTGGCCACGGTCTCCGTGCCGATGATCGCGGCGCCGGTGCGGAGGGCAATCGGTCCGGCATCGAGCGCGTGATCCGCGTGGCCGTGCGTCACCAGAATGTAGTCGGCCCGCTGCACGTGCCGGTTGATCTGCGCGGTGTCCGGCAGGTAGAGCTCGTCGGACCGCGGCTCCGGCGCCGGCGCGCCGGGCCGCGCCCAGCGAGCGAACTGCGTGAGAAAGGGATCCACGAGCACGACGGTCTTCCCGTCGGTGATCTCCCAGCCGGCATTGCCGAGATAGGTCAGGCGCAGCTCGCCTTCCTGTACCTCCGTCGCGGACGCCGAGCCGAAGTACACGACGTTCGGTGCCTCGGAGCGGGCCACGGCGATGTCGGCCTGCCCGTCCCCGTCGAAGTCGCCGACCGACATGCCGTACGCCGTGCCCTGGTCATCGCCGAAGCGGACGGCGTCAAACCGACGCCCACTTCCGTCGTTCACGTACACCACCGACGGCGCCTGGACGTTGCCCACGATGAAGTCCGGCCTGCCGTCGGCGTCGGGATCCGCCACCTGCAGCGCGTATGGTACGGCCGCCCCATCGTCCACG
>JAYQOZ010000192.1:662-5131 GCA_038145035.1 Gemmatimonadaceae bacterium
CCGGCGGCCGCGGCCTACCAAACCCCCCACGCCGGTCCTCTCGTCGATGGCGACCACGTCGAGGGCGCCGTCACCATTGAAGTCCGCCGCCTCCGCGATCCGCACCCGTGCGTCCGCGGGGCCGAAGGGAATGCTCCGGAGCCTCGCGAGGTCCGCATTCGCCGCGCCGAGGTAGAGCCGGCTCTGCCCGCCATTGCGATGCGGGACAAGCAGGTCCACCCGTCCATCGCCGTTGAAGTCCGCAGCCGTAATGGTGGTGGAGGGTTCGGCCGAGAACGGGATGCAGTTGGCGTCAAAGCGCCCGTTGCCGCGATTCAGGCAGATCTGGTTCGCGCCCGGCGTGCGCCCATATCGATTGGCCGCGATGATGTCCGGTCGACCGTCGCCATTGACGTCGGCGACCGTGGCGTTGCGCATCGGCCACTCCGGCTCTCCGTACTCGGAGCCCATCGTGAACCGGCCCCCGCCGTCATTCAGATACACGAGCTTCGGGCTCGGCGCGTCGTTGCTGACCACGACGTCGAGGTCGCCATCGCCATCAAGGTCGGCCAGTCGCGTGGAGTACGTCTTGTCCGACGCGGGGCCGAGGTCGTACGAGGCCCGCACGCCACCCCGGCCGTCGCCGAGCAGGACGCGGTTCACCAGCGGCCAGTGTCGTCCCTTGGCGAGCACGATGTCGAGATGTCCGTCGCCGTCGAGGTCGCCGAAGCTGGCATTCGCCGAGGTCTCGGACGAGGTCTCGAGGAGCAGCAAGCGGTCGAAGCGCAGGGCGGGGGACGCGGCGGCGCCAACGGCGAGCGCTCCCGCCGCGAGCAGTGTCAGGATGGGAATCGGCATGTCCCGAACGTACCGCGCCCGGGCGCCGTGCACCACACCGGGGTACAGCGTGCGCCGCGTCACCGAGGGATAGCGGGCAGGGAGTGATACCAAATGGGCCGCCAGGGATGCCACGCGGCGCCTCCGCGCGGCACCACGCGTCTCAGGGCGTCACTGCGTCCGTATTCCAGATCTTCGACTTGATCGTCGAGCTGCCGTTCACGTTGCGCCACGCGTTCGGAAATTTGCCGCGCTCGGTGACATTGTCCGGGCCGCAGGTGACGACGTAGGTCCCGGCATCCACCACCAGCTCCGCGTTGCCGTAGAGCCCGGAGCTCTCCTGGCGGAACGCCGTGATGCCGAGCGCGACGTACGTGACGGTGAAGTCGTGCTAGCGTCCCGTCCCAATCTGGTACGAGTACTTCACCGTCAACGACCGAGCGATCGGCGCGCGCCACTGCGTGAAGCTCTCCGCCTGCTCGCCGTCATTCAGCACGACGAACAACCCGGTGTTCGCCGTGCTCAGCCAGCCCAGCCGCACGTTGGCCGTGAAGACCTCCGCCTGGTTGTTGTACTGGGTCAGCGACTGCAGGAAGATGCGCGGCGTGAAGAAGTAGGCCAGCTTGATGCCGATGAGGTCTCGGACGAAGTCGCCCTCAGGCAGCCGCACGTCCTGGTGGTCCAGGGTGAGCGTGGACGAGAACGCGGCGCCGCGCCGGGCCGTGATGGCGATGTTACCGCCCTGCTTGGTGCCGGAGTAGAACTGCCCCACCTCGATGCGGGCGAGGAACGACAGGGCATCGCTGGGATCGGAGCCCCAGTCCAGTCCCGGCAGCGAGAAGTGATACTGCCCTGGCTGCAGCACCACGCCGGGCGAGATCTCGAAGGGCACCTGCAGGCCCTCAGTATAGACGTTGATGTCCGGCCCGAAGCGCCCGCCGCCGTTGAACTGCACTTCCGTCAGGTCGATGTGCGCCCAGGACGACTGCAGGAATCCGTCCGTGCCCACGTAGCGCCGCAGGCTGATATGCGGATTCCACTCGCGGACGTGCTGCCAGGACGAATTGCGCACGAGCCGCATGAGCATCACCTCGTCGAAGCGATAGCCCGCCGGGCGCGCCATGAAGCCGACCTCCGGGTTGAACGCGTCGCCCACCTGGAGCATGCGCGCCGAGTGCCGCCAGTCCCGGGTCTCGTACGCGATGCGTCCGCTCCAGGAGTAGGGGTCGCCCGCGCGTCCCGGCGTCTCGGAGCGACCCGCCCAGGCATCCGCCGTCCACGCCTGGCCGATGCCGACGCGCCCGTCCACGCCGACCACGCGATTGTAGTCGCCCGCGTCGCCGCTGCGCTGCCGCTGCACCGCCATCACGCCGATGCGCGAGCGGGTGGAGAGTTCGCGCAGCAGCCGCAGCACGCCATAGCTGTTGCCCGCCACGCCGTTCTGCTCGTCGGTGACCATCGCCAGCGCGCCGACTGTAAGGCCGCCCACGCGTCCGGTGAGGCGTCCGCCGCCGAGGATCGGCACCGGCTGCCCCAGCGAATCGATGCCGATGCGGCGCGTGAAGAAGAGATCCACCGCCTGCGGTGTCCCGGCCGAGAGCACGCCCGCGTTCTCGAGGAAGAATGGCCGCTTCTCGGGGAAGAACAGCGGGAAGCGCGTGAGGTTCGTGCGCTGCTCGTCCACCTCGACCTGCGCGAAATCGGTGTTGTACGTGAGGTCCAGCGTCAGGCTCGGCGTGATGCCGTACTTGGCGTCGATGCCGAATTCGCCGATGCCGCGGTACGCCGCCTGCGTCCGGAAGTTGCGGGACGAGGCGCCAAGCACGTACGGCGTGGCCGTGGCGATGCGCTGGCTGGGCACCGCCAGATCCACCAAGGTTCCGGCCTGCGAGAGGCGATTGATGCTGAACTGCCGTGACACGCGGGACCACAGCGCCTCCTCGTTGCGCCGGCGGATGCCGCGCATGAGGTTGAGCCCCCAGGTCTGTACCGTGCCGCCGCCGTAGCGCAGCGTGGAGAACGGCACGCGGAACTCGGCATACCAGCCGTTCGCATCCTGCGAGGTCCGCACCGTCCAGCTGGCGTCCCAGTTGAGGTTCACGCCCCCCAGCGACCCGGCCTGCGCGCGGTTCTGCCCCGAGACGAAGACGCCGCCGCCCTCGCCCTCGCGGATGACCTGTGCGTCGTGCTCCACCCCTGAGGGCGTGGTGCCGAAGAGGAAGCCGTTCTGGCGATCGTGATAGGTGTCGAGGATGAAGGCGAAGTAGTCGCTGTTGGTCAGCGTCACGTCGCGGATCTTCTCGCTGGGCACGATGAGCTGCGGCTCCCGGTCGTACATCCACGCGGCTACGTACAGCGCCACGCCGTCCGTGACCATGCGCACCTCGGTGCGCTCGGAGACCGGGTTGCCCTCCACCGGCTCGCGCTGCACGAAGTCCGTCAACACCTCCGCCCGCTGCCAGGCCTCGTCGTCGAGCCGGCCGTCGATCGTCGGCGGGGCGCTGACCACGGTGGCGCGGCCGCGGCGTGCGGTGGCGCCCGTCGCGGTGACCATCTGCGCCTGGGCCGAAGTTGTGAGAGTCGTCGCCAACAGGGCGGCGACGGAAATCGTACGAGGGAGGGGCACGGGCCGAGCGGCGAGGGTGGGGCCTGCGGTCGCGCAGGAATCCGAATAAGATGGCGAATCCCGGCTCTGGATTGTAGACATCGGCTGCCGTCGGCCTATCCGCGCCTGCCCGCGTGGCCCATCTTAGTTTCGGATATGCAATCCTTGCCCGGAGCCCAATCCACGTGAGCCTCCTCTCGATTCGCGACCTGCGCACCGGCGCCGTTCGGAACTTCGAGGTGGACGAGGTGCGCCTCGGCCGTGACCCGGAGTGCGAGTTAGTCCTGGAGGGCGACGGCATCGGGATGGTGTCGGGGTTCCATGCCCGCTTCTTCCGCAAGGACGGACGCTGGGTGGTGGAGGACCTCGGCAGCCGCAACGGAACCGCGCTCAATGACACGGCTCTGCCGGCGCGCAGCCCGCAGGTGGCGGAGGTCGGCGCCGTGCTGCGACTCGGCGCCAAGGGCCCGCAACTGCGCATCGAGGCGCTGCACGCGCGGCGCATTGCCGATACGATCGCGGAGGATACGCCGCTGGTGCCTGCCGCGCCCGTGGCGTCCGCGCCGTCCCCGGCACCCGCTACGCCGACCATGGCACTGACACTCAAGGATGTGCGCTCTGGCGCGCGATATCCAGCCAAGGGCGGGCGCATTCGCCTTGGGCGCGGCGACGAGTGCGAGGTGCGGCCCCGCCAGGAAGGCGATGCGTCGGTCTCCCGCGTGCACGCCGAGATCGTCTGTACGTCCGAGGGCACGGCGGTGATCCGCGACCACCGGAGCCGCAATGGCACGCTCATCAATGGCAAGCGACTCGAGGGCGCGCACCAGCTGGCGCCGCGGGACCGCATCATGCTCGGCGCCGGTGGCCCGGAGCTGCTGGTGGAGTCCATCACGGTCAGGGCGGCGGTGCACGCTGCCCCGGTGCCTCGCCCCCCCCAGGTGCCCGCGCCGGAAGCCGCGGCGCCGGCGCGGCCGCTGCCCCCGCCCCAGAGCGCGCCGCCCGCGGGCCGGGCCAACCTGGTGCGGGCCCTGATCGAGGAGGCGAGCAA
>JAYQOZ010000193.1:0-5108 GCA_038145035.1 Gemmatimonadaceae bacterium
GCTCGGCATCTTCATCCCCCCCACCGCCCAGTTCGTGGCGTCCTACGACGCCGGCCGTGGCCAGCGCTACTACATCTTCGGCTCCCCGCAGCCCTTCGTGGCGGTGGTGGCCGCCTACCGGACGGCGCTGCGCGAGAAGGGGCACGTGGTCTTCGAGCAGCCGCCCACCCACACGTGGGAGATCGGGAAGTTCCGCGAGGAGTCGATGGGGTTTCCACCAGGCGTGACCGTGAAGGACTACACCGCCGGCGGATCGGCCGGGTATCCGAATCCGCGCCCAGGGGCGCAGCCCGAGCGCTTCGCCACGCTCATCCAGGTCGTCCCGCCGCCACCGGAAGCTCCCCGCCGCTGATACCTCGGGCCGGTGCTACGATGCCACCTCGTCGGGCCACGTCGGCCCGGAGGAGCGGCATATGAAGGCGGCAGGCAGCGTCCCGCGTCGATCGTTCGTGTCCCGGTTCGCCGGAGGCCTCGGCCTCGGCGCGGTGGCCCTCGCCACCTCCCCCGTCGAGGCGCATCCGCCGTTCGTCCCGGCCCGGCACAAGGAGGACGACTGGCTCGATGCCCTGGG
Source organism: Gemmatimonadaceae bacterium (assembly GCA_038145035.1). Lineage (GTDB taxonomy): Bacteria > Gemmatimonadota > Gemmatimonadetes > Gemmatimonadales > Gemmatimonadaceae > Pseudogemmatithrix. Next base: position 572 of record JAYQOZ010000193.1, read on the forward strand.
CACCAAGCACCGGTTCGTCTTTGATACCACTGCCACACAGGGCTTCACCGACGCGATGGTGTTCGCGAACAACTTCCTGACGGCGAGCCAGAGCGGCTACGGCCTGACCGACGCGGACCACGGCGTGGTGATCATCGCCCGCCACCAGTCCACGGCCTTCGCCTACTCCGACGCCATCTGGGCGAAGTACGGCAAGACGCTCGCCGGGTTCGCCCACGCACCCGAGTACGCCGGCGCGGCGCCCGGCTCGAACCCGTTCAGCCTGACGGGCACGAACCTTCCGACGCGCGGCGTCACCGTCGCGAGCCTGATGGGACGCGGCGTCCACTTCGCCGTCTGCGGGATGGCCACGCGGTTCCTGGCCGGCCAGATTGCCCAGGCGGCCGGCAGCAGTGCCGATGCGGTGTTCGCCGAGCTCTCCGCAGGCCTGGTCGCAAACGCCCACCTGATGGCCGCAGGCATCGTGGCGGTGAACCGCGCCCAGGAGCGTGGCTACGCGCTGGCCACGGCGGGCTGAGGCGATGCATCCGCGTGCGCTCGGGCTCGCCGTGACCGGCCTGCTCGCCACCGGGCCGGTCGTCGCCGGCCAGGCGGTGATCTCGGAGACGGTTCCGGGCATCGTGAACTTCTCGGCCGTCGATGCCACCGTCGCCTGTGCCGGCGCGACGACCCCGGCGGCCCTGGCCGAGGTGAAGTCGCGCGGCTACCGGTCGGTCCTGAACCTGCGGATGGCGTCCGAGAACGGCGCCGACATCGACGCGGCGCGCACCGCCGCGAAGGCCCTGGGACTTACCTACCTTCACCTGCCGATGAACTCGGCGTCACCGGCCCCGGACCTGGTGGACCGGTTCCTGGCAGCGGTGACCGACCGGAACCACCAGCCGGTCTACATTCACTGCGCCAGTGCGAACCGCGCGGCGGCGCTGTGGATGGTGAAGCGGATGGTCGTGGATGGCTGGACGGCCGACCGGGCCGGCACGGAGGCCGCCGCCCTCGGCCTCACCAACCCCGCGCTCAGGACGTTCGCGCTCGAACAGGCAGCTGCACGGAAGTAGGACCTCCGGGACTCCGGATGGAAAGGGAGCAGGTGTGATGCGACGGTTCTTCCTGGCAACGATGCTGGCGGTGGCGATCGTGGGCGGTGCGGGGGGCGGGGTATCCGGCCAGGACGACCCGTTCATCGGCACCTGGCGCACCAACATCCCGAAGTCGCAGTACGACCCGGTCAGCATGACGGCGAAGGAGCCGAGCACGCTGGTCCGGACGGTGGCGGGAGCGGGATTCCGGGTGACCGCCAGCCGGCCGGGCAGTCCACCGCACCTGGACTACACGTTCTCGCTGGACGGGAAGGACTACCCCCTCACCGGGACGACCAGCGCCGATGCGGTGGCCGTCATCCGCGTCGACACGCACACGCAGATCCAGCTGCGCAAGAAGAACGGTGTCGTGGTCTCCATCTACCGCCAGGTCGTCTCACAGGACGGAAAGACGTTCACCTCGTCCGAGATCGGCTACCGGCCGGGCCTGGCGTACCACAACGTGCTGGTGTTCGACCGGCAGTAGCGCCACCTACCGCTTGACGTAGATCTCGCCGGCCTTCTTGAACTCGGCGGACTTCTCCTGCATCCCGGCGCGCAGCGCCTCGACGTCCGTGATCTGGTTCGCGGCCGCGTAGTCGCGGACCTGCTGCGTCAGCTCCATCGAGCAGAACTTCGGGCCGCACATCGAGCAGAAGTGCGCCACCTTGGCGCCGTCGGCCGGTAGCGTCTCGTCGTGGTACGCGCGCGCCGTCACCGGGTCCATCGCCAGGTTGAACTGATCCTCCCAGCGGAACTCGAAGCGGGCCTTCGACAGGGCGTCGTCCCAGGCCTGGGCGCGCGGGTGCCCCTTGGCCAGGTCCGCGGCGTGGGCGGCAATCTTGTAGGCGATGACGCCGGCCTTCACGTCGTCGCGGTTCGGGAGGCCGAGGTGCTCCTTCGGCGTCACGTAGCAGAGCATGGCCGTGCCGTACCAGCCGATCATCGCGGCGCCGATGGCTGACGTGATGTGGTCGTATCCGGGCGCCACGTCGGTGGTCAGCGGCCCGAGCGTGTAGAACGGCGCCTCACCGCACCAGTCGAGCTGCTTCTCCATGTTCTCCTTGATGAGGTGCATGGGGACGTGGCCGGGACCCTCGTTCATCACCTGGACGTCGTACTCCCAGGCGATCTTCGTCAGCTCGCCCTGCGTCTTCAGCTCGGCGAACTGCGCCTCGTCGTTCGCATCCGCGATCGACCCGGGCCGCAGGCCGTCGCCCAGCGAGAACGACACGTCGTAGGCGCGCATGATCTCGCAGATCTCGCGGAAGTGCGTGTAGGTGAAATTCTCCTGGTGGTGCGCGAGGCACCACTTCGCCATGATCGACCCGCCACGCGACACGATGCCGGTGACCCGGCGGGCGGTGGTGGGGATGTAGCGGAGCAGCACCCCGGCGTGCACCGTGAAGTAGTCCACGCCCTGCTCGCACTGTTCGATCAGCGTGTCCCGGTAGACCTCCCAGGAGAGGTCCTCCGGCCGGCCGCCCACCTTTTCGAGGGCCTGGTAGATCGGCACGGTGCCGATGGGCACGGGCGAGTTGCGGATGATCCACTCACGCGTCTCGTGGATCTGCTTCCCCGTGGAGAGGTCCATCACGGTGTCGGCGCCCCACAGCGTGGCCCAGCGGAGCTTCTCCACCTCCTCCTCGATCGAGGAGCTGACCGCCGAGTTCCCGATGTTGGCGTTGATCTTCACGAGGAAGTTGCGGCCGATGATCATCGGCTCCAGCTCGGTGTGCCGGATGTTGGCCGGGATGATCGCCCGGCCGCGGGCCACCTCGGACCGGACGAACTCGGCCGGCAGGCCCTCGCGCGCGGCCACAAACGCCATTTCCGGCGTCACCTCTCCCCGCCGCGCGTGGAACAGCTGCGTGCCGCAGGCGCCCGCGGCCTTCCGGGCCGCGATCCAGGGCTCGCGCAGCTTCGGCAGGCCCTGCCGGACGTCCACATCCTGCGGGCCGCTGGTGTCGTAGAGGCGCACGGGCGGGTTGTCCCCGGCGAGGGCGACCTCCCGCACCGGCACACGGAGGGTCGTCTCGGCCCCGCCGGGCGTCAGTGCGGCGACGTGGGGTTCGTAGATCTTGGTGGAGTTGGGAAATGCCGAGGAATAGGTACTCACCGCGCTCCCTCCGCCGGTCTCAACCGGTTCAGGTTCCAAGGGTCGGTCTCAATCCCCCCGCGCGGGCAATGCGCGGATGGGGATGCCCCTGGCGGACGGTGAATTATAGCTGCTCCTCCGCGGTGAGCCGCGCCAGCTCGACGATCACCCGGACGGCGGCTTCCATGTCCTGGCGGGACGTCCACTCCAGCCGTGAGTGGATGTTGTGCTCCCCGGCAAACAGGTTGGGCGTCGGCAGCCCCATGAACGAGAGGCGCGAGCCGTCGGTGCCGCCGCGGATGGCACGCCGGTGCGGCGTGAGCCCGGTCCGGCGCATGGCCTCGGCCGCACGCTCCACCACGTGCGGCACCGTGTCCAGCACCTCCCGCATGTTCCGGTACTGCTCCTCGACCACGAGGTCGCAGCGGGCGCCGGGATGCGCCGCCACGGCGGCCCGGGCCAGCCGCTCCACCAGCGCGGCCTTCACCGCCAGCTGCGCGGTGTCGAAGTCGCGCAGGATCAGGCGCACCGACGTCCGGTCCACCGAGGACTGCACGGCGTACGGGTGCAGGAAGCCCTCCGTCCCCCCGGTCCGCTCCGGGGACTGATCGGCCGGCAGCGACGCGACGAAGGTGGCCGCGACGCGGATGGCATTCACCATCCGGCCCCTGGCGTAGCCCGGGTGGGTGTTGAACCCGTGGAAGGTCACCGTCACGGCGTCCGCGGAGAAGCTCTCGGCCTCGAGCTCCCCGACCGGGCCGCCATCCAGCGTGTACGCGCACGCCGCGCCGAACCGGGTCACGTCGAAGTGCGCGGTGCCCCGCCCGATCTCCTCGTCCGGTGTGAACGCCACCCGGATGGGCCCGCGCGGAATCTCGGGGTGCGCCAGCAGGTACTCGACGGCCGTCATGATCTCGGCCACGCCGGCCTTGTCGTCCGCGCCCAGCAGCGTCAGGCCGGAGGCCGTGACGATATCGTGCCCGACCTGCGCGGCCAGTTCCGGCTGCTCGGCGGCCCGCAACACGGCGTCCGGCGCGTCGGGCAGGACGATGTCGGCCCCGGACCAGGCGGCATGCACCAGCGGGGTCACGCCGGTCCCGCTCATCTCGGGCGACGTGTCGACGTGCGCCACGAAGCCGATGGCCGGCACCGCCCCCGGCACGTTTGCCGGCAGGCCGGCCATGACGTACCCGTGCTCGTCCCGCGTCACGTCCGCCGCGCCCAGCCCGCGGAGTTCGGCCGCGAGTGCGTCGAGCAGGACGAGCTGGCCCGGCGAGCTGGGCGACCCCGGGTTGGATTCGTCCGCCCGGGTGTCCACCGTCACGTAGCGCAGGAACCGTTCGAGGACGCTGGGCATTCCCGC
>JAYQOZ010000194.1:0-5082 GCA_038145035.1 Gemmatimonadaceae bacterium
CGGCCCGCGTTCGGCCGCCACCCGGTCCAGCACGCGGGCAACGGCGGCCGACAATTCGCCAAAGGTCGCGCGATAGGCGGCGAGGGCGCCGCCGAAGGGGTCCCCCACGGGCGTCGATACGCGGCCCTGCGAGGCCCAGTGGGTCAGCAGGTGACTCTTCGGCTCCGCCCCGAGCGCGGCGGCACGCTCGAGGTGATGCGGACCCATCACGAGGACGAGGTCCGCGGTGGCCAGCACCTCGCGCGAGAGCACTTGGGCCCGATGGGCGTTGAGATCGAGGCCCCGCTCCATCGAGACCAGCAGCGCCGCGTCGGATGCCGGTGCGCCGTCCCAGGCGCTGGTGCCCGCGCTGGAGACCCGCAGGTCGTCGAGGCCCCGCGCCGCTGCCATCGACCGCGCGATGGCCTCGGCCATCGGCGAGCGGCAGGTGTTCCCGGTGCACACGAAGAGCAGGTGCATACGTCCCTTATTATCGGTCGCCGACCAGGTCCGGGACACTCTCCCGGAGGATGGACGCCGGAATGGCGCCAGGGCGAATGACACGGGGGCGGCGCCCCGTGCAGTCCACCACCGTGCTGGCGGTATCGGTGCTGAGCTGTCCCCCATCGAGCAGGAGCACCTCGCCGCTGGCGATCTGTGACCCGAATGCCTCCAGCACGCCCCGCGCAGAGGTCGCCGCGGGCTGACCGGGGCGATTGGCCGACGTGCTCGTGATGGGATCGCCAAGCGTCGCGATCAGCCGCTGCAGGCCCGGATGCGGCGTCCAGCGCACCGCGATGCCCCCCTCCGGCCCCCGCAGCCGGTCCGGAATGCGCCGTTCGCCGCCCGGCAGCACCAGGGTCAGCGGCCCGGGCCAATGCCGCGCCGCGAGCATGGAGGCCGGCTGGGTGAGGTGCAGGCCGATGCGCGCCAGCATCGGCGTGTCGGAGATGAGCAGCAGGAACGGCTTGGCCGGCGGCCGGCGCTTGAGCGCGACCAGGCGCTCCACGGCCTCGGTGTCGATCGTCGTGCCGAAGCCGTAGAGCGTCTCGGTCGGGTACGCGAGCACCTTGCCCGCCTGCAGGTGCTCCAGCGTCGGACGCAGCGCCGCCTCAACCTCCTCCGGCGACCAGAACGGCAGGCCGCGGGCCTCAGGCATCGTCGCGCATCGAGGCGAGCAACTCGGCGCGTGCGAAGTCCGCCTCGTCCGTGATCTTGAGGGCGCGCTCACTGCCGGGCACCACGCACACCGGGATGCCCAGCCGTTCGCAGAGCGCCGCGTCATCCGTAGCCTCGGCGTGCCAGCCGGCCGCCTTGGCCTCGGCGTGCGCCCGCTCGATCAGCGCGCGCGGGAATCCCTGCGGCGTCTGCGCGCGCCAGAGCGCCTCACGCGAGACCGTCTCGACGATGCGCCGCTCCGCGTCCACGCGTTTGAGCGTGTCCACGACCGGCAGTGCGGCGATGGCGCCGTGGCCCTTCCGCACCTCGGTGAGCACGCGCCGGATAAGCGCCTCGTCCACGAGCGGGCGCGCGGCGTCGTGGATGAGCACGCTGCTGCACTCCGCCGGCAGGTCCTCGAGGCCATTGGCCACCGACTCGGCGCGCGTTCGGCCTCCGACGGAGAGCAACAGGCGCTCGACGTCGCACTGGAACAGCCAGGGCGGCGGATCGCCGGCGTAGCGCTGCGGCAGCACGCAGACGACCATCGCGACCTCCGGCAGCCGCTGGAAGGTCTGCAGCGAGTGCAGCAGCATCGGCTTGCCGGCCACCCAGCGCAGCTGCTTGAGTTCCGGGCCGCCGGTGCGCGAGCCGGAGCCGCCGGCCACGATCACCACCCCCACGTCACGCGTGCTCATCGAAACAGCGCCCGGAAGAGGGCCGCCAGATCCGGCACGGCCTCGACCTTCATCTGCTTCGGGAGGCGCTTCGGCACCGAGCGCCCGCTCACGAAGGCGCGCCGCATGCCCATCTTCTCCGCCTCGAGCAGCCGGCGTTCTGCCTGCGAGATGCCGCGAATCTCGCCGCCGAGGCCGACCTCGCCAAGGAAGATCGCGTCCCCCGGCAGCGGCCTGTCGTAGAAACTCGAGGCCAGCGCCGCGGCCACCGCGAGATCCCCGGCCGGCTCCTGCACGCGCACGCCGCCGACCACGTTGAGGAACACGTCGAGCTGCGCGAAGGAAAGTCCCGCCCGCTTGTCGAGCACTGCGAGCAGCAGCGCCAGCCGCCGCGCGTCGTAGCCGGTGCTCACGCGCTGTGGAGTCCCGAAGCCCGCCTTCGCGGCAAGGCCCTGCACCTCCAGCAGCATCGGACGCGAGCCCTCCATCAGGCAGGTCACCGCCGAGCCGCTGGCGGGCGACTCGGCGCGCTCGCCGAGGAACAGCGCCGAGGGATTCTCCACGGCCTCGAGGCCCTGCACCGTCATGCGGAAGACGCCGATCTCGTCCACGCTGCCAAAGCGATTCTTCGTCGCCCGCAGCACGCGGTGGTCCGCCGAACCCTCGCCCTCGAAGTAGAGCACGGTATCGACAATGTGTTCGAGGGTCTTGGGGCCCGCGATGCCGCCACCCTTGGTCACGTGCCCCACCACGAACACCGCCGTCCCCGTCTCCTTGGCGAAGCGCATCAGGCGGGCGGCGCACTCGCGCACCTGCCCCACGTTGCCCGGCGCGCCCTCGAGGTCGCCGGTGAAGACCGTCTGGATGGAGTCCACCACCATCACCTGCGGACGGCGCTCGGCGGCGGTGGCGAGGATGGTCTCCAGATTCGTCTCGCCGAGCAGCGCCACGGCGCCGGCCGTGGCGTCGAGGCGGTCGGCGCGCAGCTTCACCTGCAACGGCGATTCCTCGCCGCTCACGTAGAGCGCGCGGTGACCCGCCGCCTCGAGACGCGCCGCCACCTGCAGCAGGATGGTGCTCTTGCCGATGCCGGGCTCGCCGCCGACGAGTACCATCGCGCCGGGCACGACCCCGCCGCCGAGCACGAAGTCGAACTCCGCGAGGCCCGTGGCGAGCCGATGCTCCTCGGTGCCGGCCACCTCGCGCAGGCGCGGCGTCTCGGCGACCACGCCGCCATCGCCGAAGGCCTGCGCGCCGGCACGCCGGCGCTGGGCGCCCGCGCCCTTCGCGCTGCTACTCTCCTTGGGCGCTGCCACCTCCTCGACGAGCGTGTTCCATTCGCCGCAGGCATCGCAGCGGCCCTGCCACCTGAGGGACTCCCCGCCGCAGTCGGTACAGCGGTATACGGACCGCGTCTTCACGGCCACGCGCGGCCTCCACGAGCGACGCGGTCGGCACGGCACCCCGCATGCCGGCGTCGCATCAACCCTCCGGCTGGCGGCTGGTCCAGTTCTCGAAGCGCGTGTGCTGCTTGCGGAAGTGCAGGCGGATGTGCCCGGTGGGCCCGTTTCGCTGCTTGCCGATGATGACCTCGGCGTAGCCGTCGAGCGGGATATCCGTGGTCCCGGTCACCATGCGTGGGTTGCCCTGGTCATCATACGGGCGCTCGTTCATCTCGGGGCGGTAGATGAACAGCACCACGTCGGCGTCCTGCTCGCTGGAGCCCGAGTCGCGGAGGTCGGAGAGCTGCGGTCGCCGGTTCTCGCCACCGCGCTGTTCCGAGGCACGCGAGAGCTGCGAGAGCGCGAGCACGGGAATCCCCAGCTCCTTCGCCAGCGCCTTCAGCGACCGCGAGATCGCCGAGACTTCCTGCTGGCGGCTCTCGGAGTTCGGCGGGCCGGAGACGAGCTGCAGGTAGTCCACGATCAGCAGCTTGATGTCGGCCTGCGTCTTGAGCCGACGCGCGCGCGAGCGCAGTTCCAGCACCGAGAGGCCCGGCGTGTCGTCGATCCAGACCGGCGCCTGCCCCAGCAGGGCCGCGGCCTTCGCGAGGTTCGACGTGTCCTGGGGCGTGAGCGCGCCGGACCGCAGGCGCTGGGCATCCACATATCCCTCCGAGGCGAGCATACGCAGCAGGAGGGATTGTGTACTCATTTCCAGCGAGAAGATCGCCGTCGGGACATTGCCTTCGATGGCGGCGTATTGCGCCACGTTGAGCACGAACGCGGTCTTGCCCATCGAGGGGCGCGCCGCGACGATGACCAGGTCCGAGGGCTGGAAGCCCAGCGTCATCCGGTCGAGGTCGGCAAAGCCCGAGGGCACGCCGGTCAGGCTGCCGCCTGCGGAGCGCTCCATCGCCGACCAGAGCAGCGTCTTGATGCGGACGAAGCCCTCGTTGCCGCGGCTGTCGTTCAGCTCGAGGATCTTGTGTTCGGCCAGGTCGAGCAGTTCGGCCACGTCGGCCGGCGACTCGTGCCCTTCGCGCACCAGCGCGGTGGCCGTCTCGATGAGCCGTCGCCGCAGCGCCTTGTCTCGCACGATGCGGCAGTGGTGCTCGATGTTCGCGGCCGTCGGGATCTCGTCGAGGAGCCCGCCGATGTATTCCTTGCCGCCGGCCGCGGTGAGATCGCCGCGCTGCTCCAGCTCGTTTGAGAGGGTGAGCGGATCCACCACCGCGCCGGCGTTGTGAATCGAGGCCATGGCGCGGAAGAGCCGCCGGTGCCCCTCGCGGTAGAACATGTCCTCGGTGACGAGCTCCATCGCGGTGACGATGGCGTCACCGGAGAGCATCATGGCGGCGAGCACGGCACGCTCCGCGTCCTCCGACCAGGGTGGTCGGCGGTCGGCGAAGGCGTCGGGCGGGCCCTTACGGGCGATCGAAAATTCGACGGGCGAGCTGGACATCTTCCCAGGCGGGGCGCTTCCAGTTGGGGTTCCGCAGCAACGCGGCGGGGTGGTACGTCGCCACGAGCGGGATGCCGTGGTACCGGTGCTCCAGGCCGCGGAGCTTTCCGATGGGGGAATCTGTCTCCAGGAGCACCTGCGCGGCAAATGTGCCGAGCGCCAGGATGACCTTGGGCTGGAGCAACTCCAACTGCCGCAACAGGAAAGGCCGACAGGCCGAGATTTCATCGGCGGCCGGATTGCGGTTCCCCGGCGGCCGGTGCTTGAGGACGTTGCAGATAAAGACATCCTGGCGCTGGAAGCCGATGGCGCCGAGGATCTTGGTGAGCAGCTCGCCGCTCTTGCCCACGAAGGGCCGCCCAAG
>JAYQOZ010000195.1:0-1145 GCA_038145035.1 Gemmatimonadaceae bacterium
GCATCACATCGATCCCCTTGCGGACCCCGGGGTCCAGGTCGCGCTCCGCGAGGCGCTCGGCCCAGCTCAGGATCGTCGCCAGCGGGTTGTTGAGCTCGTGCGCCACGCCGGAGATCGCCTGCCCGAGCGCGGCCATCTTGTCCGCCTGGACGAACTGCTGGTGCAGGTCCCGGGATTGGTCATCCAGCTGGCGGCGGTGGCTGACATCCCGCACGAGCAGCTCCACCACCAGCACCCCGGCCGCGTCCCGCTCGGCCGCGCCGGTCACCTCGATCCACACGGGTGAGCCGTCCGGGCGGCGGAGGCGCAGCGGGTAGTCCGCCAGGCCCCCGGGCGATTCCAGCAGGGCCGCCACGAAGGTGGGTGGAGCCGGGTCCAGCTGCTGGCCGGCGGCGCGCAGGTCCACCTGGTCGTCCGGCGTGTCCGCGGCGTAGCCGAGCAGACGCTTGAGGGCCGGATTGGCGGAAACCAGACGGGGCTCGCCACCCGGCAGGATGTGCACCACGCCCAGCCCAGCGGAGAGCCGCCCGGGTACGGCCGCCAGCGCCGCCTGCCGTGCCGTGGCTGACGAGGAGCCTTTCCGGGCTGGGCTCATGGGAGAGCCGGGCTAGGAGTTCTTTTCCTTCTTCTTCGGGGCCGGCCGCGGGGGATCGGGCACCGTGGAGGTGGGCGGGCCCGCGTCGGCGTACTTGCGGTCGATGGCGTCGCGGATCAGGCCCACCGACGCCCCCGAGTTGTACATCTGCATGGCATCGCGCGCCACATCCATGCAGACGGCGCAGCCGTAGCCGTGTGAATCCCACTCGGCGATGCGGCCATCGGCAGCGCGGCGCTTCACGAAGCAATCGTGGTTCCCGCGGTGCCCGGCGCTGCGGTCGCACGCGCAGAAGCAGGGCATGTAGCGGAGGATCTCGGGGTGCCGCGCGGCGAACTCGTAGGCGGCCCGCACCACCGCCATGGGCCGGGGCGCCGGATACCCGTCGTAGGGAATCGGCGGCAGCGGGGCGTTGGCCGGGTGGGCCTTCATGGCCGAGGGCGGCGGCAGGAACTTCCGGCGCTGGGCCTCCACCGGCCCGGAGAGACTGAGGAGAACCAGGGCGCACGAGAGGGCGCCCGCGCCGGCATTCAGCAGGGTGCTGCGCATG
>JAYQOZ010000195.1:1155-5040 GCA_038145035.1 Gemmatimonadaceae bacterium
GGGGGGGCCCCCCGGGGGGGGGGGGGCCCCCCCCCCCCCCGCCCCGCCCCGGCCCCCCCCCCCCCCCCCCCCCCCCCCCCCCGCGCCGGCATTCAGCAGGGTGCTGCGCATGTCCGACATGCTAACCGATCCGGCCCAATTGGGCCGGGCCGCGGCGCCGTTGTGCCTAGGTGGCCGGGTCGCCGTCCTTGCCCGGGGCCGGGCCCAGGGCAAAGCTCATGACGCCGTCGCACACCACGATGCCGTTCACCGTGGCGGCGCCCTGGAGCTGCCCCATGCGGCTCCGGAGGCGCTTGACCCGGGCCTCGATCACCACCGTGTCGCCCGGGTAGACGGGCCGGCGGTACCGCACCCGCTCGATGCCCCCGAAGAAGATCAGCTTCTCGCGGTTGGCGGGCTTGGCGAGGATCAGGATCGCCCCGACCTGCGCGATGGCCTCGGTGAGGATGGTCGGCGGCAGGGTCGGCCGCTCCCCGATGGGCCGGGCCAGGTGGCGCTCGTTGATCGTCACGTTCTTGATGCCGACGATCCGGGTGTCCTCCTCGAGCTCGGTGATCCGGTCTACCAGGAGAAACGGGTACCGGTGGGGCAGGATCCGCTCGATCGCGCTGTAGTCCAGGGGGAGGGTGAGGCCGTCCACGGGGTGTTCAGTATATCGTGGGCCTGCGCCATGAACCCGAGCCAGCCCCGCCAGCAGGTCACCGACACCGAGCTGCTCTCGACGCTCGTCCAGCTGGGCCGGGAAGTGGCCAGCGTGCTGGACCTCAATGAGCTGCTGGCGAAGATTCCGACGCTGATCGCCCGGCTCACCGAGTTCACGGCCTTCGGCGTCTACCTGCTGGACGAACCCACCCAGACACTCTCGGTCGCCTACTCGATCGGGTACCCGCTGCACATCGGGCAGGACCTGCGCGTCGGTCAGGGCGTGCTCGGCGCAGCGGTGGAGCAGGGGACGCCCATTCTGGTGGGCGACGTGGACGCGGACCCCCGCTACCGTGGCCTGGTGCCCGGCATGCACTCGCAGCTGGCCGTGCCGCTGCGCCGCAAGGGCCGCGTGATCGGCGCCCTCAACCTGATGAGCGACCGCCGCGAGGCCTTCACCAGCCAGGATGAGACGCTGCTCCGGCAGTTCGGGGCGCACGTGGCGGTGGCCATCGAGAACGCGCGCCTCTTCCGCTCCGAGCGCCAGCTCGTGGACACGCTGGAGACGCTCGCGGAGATCGGCCGCGAGGTCGCCGCCATCCTTGACCTCAACCAGCTCCTGACCCGCATCGCCAGCCTCACCAAGCGGATCATCAACTACCGTACCTTCGGCATCTTTCTCGTCAGCCCGGACGGCCACCAGCTCGAACTCCAACGCGCCGTCAGCTACGGCAACGAGTCGGACATCGACCACGTGGCCATGGGGAAGGGCCTGATCGGCTGGGCAGCCGAGTACCGCCAGGTCGCCCGCGTGGCGGACGTCTCAAAGGACCCGCGCTACATCGCGGCCGTGAAGGACGTGCGGTCCGAGCTGGTGATTCCGCTGCTGGTGCAGGACCGGTGCATCGGCGTCTTCGACCTGGAGAGCCCGGAGCTGGACGCCTTCTCGAAGGAGCACGAGGAGATGCTCACGGCACTGGCCAGCCACGCGGCCGGTGCCATCGAGAACGCACGCCTCTACGAGCAGATTCGGCGCAGCGAGCTGCGGATGGAGCGGGAACTCCGCATCGCGCGCCGGGTGCAGCAGGCGCTCCAGCCAGGACCGCTCCCGAACCCCCCGGAGGGCGTGACCGTGGCGGGGCGGGTCGAGTCGGCGCTCGAGCTCGGTGGCGACCTGCACGACTTCCGGACGCCGGCGCCGGATACGCTCACGGTGGCGGTCGGGGACGTCTCAGGCAAGGGAGTGCCGGCCGCGCTCTACTCAGCCTTCACGCGCGAGCTGATCCGGTCCCGCTCGATGCAGCAGCGCTACCGGCCGGACAAGTTCAGCGTGGGCCGGGCGCTCGAGTGGATGAACAACCAGCTCCACGAGCGTCAGCTCGAGGAGTTCTACTGCACGCTGTGCTACGCGCAGTTCGACCTCGGCTCGCGCACGGCCGTCATCGCCAACTCCGGCCTGCCGTATCCGCTGCGCTGGTCGGGCGGGAAGGTGACGCCGGTGACGATCGCGGGCGTGCCGCTGGGCACCTTCGAGGGCACGACCTATGACGAGGTGTCCCTGACCCTGGCGCCGGGCGACGCGTTCCTCTTCTGCAGCGACGGCATCTACGAGGCCGTGAACGCGCAGGGCGAGGAGTTCGGCGTCCGCCGCGCCGCGGCCGTGCTGGAGGCCCTGCCCGGGGCCGACGCCCAGGCCCTCGTGGACGCCGTGTTCGACGCCGTCCACCGCTTCACGAAGCAGGCGCCCCATCCTGACGACATGACCGCCGTCGTCGTGAAGATCGCCTAGCCGCCACGTCCGCCTCGACGGCGGGCCCCGTCAGTACGCGTGCAGGTACCGGTCGATCTCCCACTGGGAGACGTGCCGGATGTAGCTGTCCCACTCGGCCCGCTTGGCGGCGAGGAAGTGGTCGAAGATGTGGTCGCCGAGCGCCTCGCGCATCAGGTCGTCCCGCGCGAACTCGTCGAGCGCCTCGGCGAGGTTGCCCGGCAGCTCGTCGATGCGCAGGTGCCGCCGCTCGCGGTGGCTCATCTTGTAGATGTTCTTGTTGACCGGCGCCCCGGGGTGCAGGCTCCGCTCGATGCCGTCCAGGCCGCTGCGCAGCATCACGGCCAGCGCGAGGTACGGGTTGCAGGAGGGATCCGGCATGCGGATCTCGACGCGCGGATCGTCCCCGTGCGCCTCGGCCACCCGCACCAGGGGGCTCCGGTTGCGCTGGGACCACGCGATCGCCGTGGGCGCCTCGTAGCCGGGCACCAGGCGCTTGTAGGAGTTCACGAGCGGGTTGGTGACCGCGCAGAAGCCCTTCGCGTGCCGCAGGATGCCGGCGATGTAGCCGAGCCCGGCGGCGCTGAGGCGCCACTCACCCTTCGCGTCGTGGAAGGCATTGCGGCCCCTGGCCACCAGCGTCTGGTGCATGTGGAGGCCGCTGCCGTTGATCCCGAACACGGGCTTCGGCATGAAGGTGGCGTGCAGGTCGTTGCGCGCCGCCACGTTCTTCACGACGAACCGGAAGGTGCTGATCTGGTCCGCCGTGGCGACGGCGTCGTCCGGCCGCAGGTCCACCTCGTGCTGGCCCGGCGCCACCTCGTGGTGCGCGGCCTCCACGTGGAGGCCCATCTGCTCGAGTGCAAGGACGATCTCGCGGCGCACGTCCTCCCCGAGGTCGATCGGCGTCAGGTCGAAGTACCCGCCGGCGTCGTGTGTCTCGGTGGTCGGCTCCCCGTCCTGGCGCTGGAACAGGAAGAACTCGGCCTCGGGCCCGGCCCGGAGCGTGAAGCCGCGGTCGGCCGCATGCACCACCGCGCGCTTGAGGGCGGACCGGGGACAGCCGGCAAACGGCGTCCCGTCCGGCGTCGTGATGTCGCAGATGAGCCGGGCGACCCGCTCGGTGCCGGTGTAGGTCCACGGGAACACCTGGAACGTGGCCGGGTCGGGCGTGAGGAACATGTCCGATTCCTCGATGCGCACGAACCCTTCGATCGAGGACCCATCGAAGAGCACGCCACCCTCGAGCGCCTCGGCCGCGCGCCCGGCCGGGACCTCCACGTTCTTGAGCTGACCGAGGATGTCCGTGAACTGCAGGCGCAGGAAGCGGACCTGCTCGCGTTCGATGCGCTCGAGGATGCGGGCCTTCGCGTCGGCCTTTGCCATGGCCGGATTATGGACCAACTATTTTCCGGGGCCCGGCGTCAGATCCGTCCAGGAGGCAGCACGACATGCGTTTCACTCGCACTCTGACG
>JAYQOZ010000196.1:0-4979 GCA_038145035.1 Gemmatimonadaceae bacterium
GACCGACGCCGCCCTCTCCCCCGACGTCCTCGTCATCGGCGGCGGCCCCGGCGGCTACGTGGCCGCCATCCGCGCCGCCCAGCTCGGCCTCACGGTCGTCTGCGCCGAATTCGACAAGACGCTCGGCGGCACCTGCGTCAACGTCGGCTGCATCCCCTCCAAGGCCCTGCTCGGCTCAAGCGAGCACTACGAGTTCGCGCTCAAGCACGCCCAGGAGCACGGCATCCGCCTGGGCGGCGTGCAACTCGACCTCGCGCAGATGATGAAGCGCAAGGACGACGTCGTCGCCCAGAACACCAAGGGCGTCGAGTTCCTGTTCAAGAAGAACAAGGTCAGCTGGGCCAAGGGCGTCGCGACCCTGCGCAGGGACAACGTCGTCGAGGTGAAGGGCATCGACGGCAGCGTCACCACCTATCGCCCGAAACACGTCATCCTCGCCACGGGCTCCGTGCCGATGGGCCTGCCCTTCCTGCCCTTCGACGAGGAGCGCGTGCTTTCGAACGTGGGCGCGCTGCGCATCCCCGAGGTGCCCAAGCACCTGATCGTCATCGGCGGAGGCGTGATCGGCCTCGAGCTCGGCTCCGTCTGGCGCCGGCTCGGTGCGATGGTCACGGTCCTCGAGTACGCGCCCACCATCCTGCCCGGGATGGACAACGACCTGATCAAGGAAGCGACCAGGATCTTCACCAAGCAGGGCCTCGAGCTGCACACCAAGACGCAGGTCACCGGCGGCCATCGCGAGGGCCAGCGGGTGGTGGTCGGCACCGGCACCAACGGCGACGCCCGCACCTTCGGGGCGGACTACGTGCTGATCTCGATCGGCCGCAAGCCGGCGCTGACCGGCGTCGACGCCGATGCCCTCGGCCTGAAGCTCGGCACGCGCGGCGAGATCCTCGTCGACGCGCAGATGAAGACCAACCTCCCGAACGTCTTCGCCATCGGCGACGCCACCGGCGGCAAGCTCCTCGCCCACAAGGCCGAGGAGGAGGGCGTGATCGCCGCCGAGGTGATCGCCGGGAAACAGGCGAAGATGCACTACCACAACATCCCGGCGGTGGTCTACACCTGGCCGGAGATTGCCAGCGCGGGCCTCACCGAGGCCGAGGTGAAGGCCAGCGGCCGCCAGTACAAGGTGGGCAAGTTCCCGTTCAGCGCGAACGGCCGCGCCCGCACGATGGGCAGCACGGAAGGCTTCGTGAAGTTCGTCACCGACGCCCGCACCGACGAGATCCTCGGCTGCCACATGATCGGCCCGAATGTGAGCGACCTGCTCAGTGAGATCGTCCTGGCGATGGAATACCGCGGCACCGCCGACGATGTGGGCGAGACGGTGCACTCGCACCCGACGCTTAGCGAGGTGGTGAAGGAAGCGGCGCTGGGGGCGCTGGGGCGCACGCTGCACACGTGACGGAGGTTGTGGGACGAAGGACGAAGGAGGGCGGCACCGAGAATCGGTAGCCGCCCTTTTGCATTGCAGTGGTAGTTGCCGTTCCCGTCCGTCCCCCGTCCTCGCCCCTAGAGATACCGCTCCTGCACCACGCCCAGGTGATGGAAGAAATGTCCCGCCGTGATCCAGGCGATTGCACGCACACTGACGGGGCTCTCGCTGGCGTTGCCCCGGCGCGTCCAGGCCTCGGCGGGCAAGCCGGTGAAGAGCGTGACGCTGGCCTCGCGCACGGACGCGAACTCGTCGAAGATGGACTCCATGCTGCGCGTGGCCGCGCCGCTCATGGGCGCATACGCGTTCTCGTCGAAGCCGGGCAGCGGCGTCGCATCGCCGCGCCCGATGCGGAGCGCCCGATACGTGAAGATCCGCTCGGCATCGGTGCAGTGGAGCAGCAGTTCCTTCAGCGTCCACTTCCCGGGCGCATAGCCGCGGTTCGCGAGATCCTCGGGCACGTCGCCAAGGAGGGCGGCGGCAATCTCGGCTCCCCCGATCAGCGCCTCGACCACGTCGCCGTCGGGGACCTGACAGATATAGCCCGCATAGAACGGGTTGTACTCGTCCGCCAGCGGGCGGATGCGCCGGTGTGCGCTCATGGCTGTGCCACCCTGAATGGTTGTCGGTGCGGGAAAGTACTGCCTGATGCGGGGGGCTGCTGTCTCCTGTGGCCCGATCGGTCGATGGCTTGGATGGATCGATGCGGGTGCCGCAGCGGGCAGGGCTGCCCTCCTACCTCCGTGTCGCGGTGCCTCAGTGGCAAACGCAAGAAAGCCGGCCTCACGAAGAGACCGGCTTCACCACACCGGGGCCGACGGGAACTCAGTCGTCCGACAGCCTGGCCAGGATCTGCGCCGGGACGTGCGCCGGGGTCGCCATGCGGCGACGGCGGCCCGTCTCCACCGCAATGCGCTTCCAGAGCGAGAGTTCGCGCTCGGCGCCGGCCAGGGCCGACTCCGTGACCTGCTCCCCGTCGAGGTAGGCGTGCACCACCTCCGGCAGCTCGCGCGCCTCGATGGACACCTCGCGGTCCGTCGCTGCCGGCTCTGCCTGCGCGCCGGGGCGCGACTCGGTGGCCGGCGTCTCGGCTGCATCTCGGGGATCAAGGGGATTCTGCATCACGTGTATCGCTCCTCCAGCAGCTTCTGCAGCGCCTCGCGGGCGCGGTGGACTCGCATTTTCAGGGCACCGACCGTCGCCTCGAGGAGTCCTGCCATCTCCTCGTAGCTCCGTCCCTCGACGTGCTTCATCACGAACGCTTCCCGCAACGAGGCCGGGAGGGCCGACAGCGCACGATCCAGGTCGCGCCGCAGCTCCCCACGATCCAGCTCCTCATCCGGTGTCTCCAGAGAGGACGGTTGATCGTCCTCCTCGTAACTCAGGTGGGAGCGCCGGATGTTCTTCAGCCAATCCTTGCAGCCATTGGCCACGATCCGGAACACCCACGCGTCGAACCGGCCGCGCACCTCGGCGAGATGATGAAACGCCTTGATGAACGACACCTGCAGGATGTCCTCCGCGACGTCCGCAGAGCCCGTCATCCCGAAGGCGTGGCGGTACAGCGGGTCGCTGTAGCGCTCGATCAGGATGCCAAAGGCGTTGCGGTCCCCGGCGAGCACGCGGTCAATGACCGCCTGATCGGCATCGAGAAGGTCGTCCGGCGGGACGGGCTCGGTCTGTTTGACGGTCACGCCGCTAGTGTAACCCAACGGTCGCGCCGAGGACAGGGCCGCGTACAGCCGACCGACCCGCCCAACGCGGGTCCGTCACATAGCAGGGACGAGGTGCCCAGGGCCGGCGTCACAACGTCGCGGCGGGACGGAGTCACGCGGGCCGAACGAAGGCCGTCCAGCCCTGCTGACGCACGGCCGAACCGTGCTCGTCAAGACGCGGCGGCGGGCGGCGCACCGACGTCGCGCCCTGCGGCCACACGCCCTCGAGCGGCGACGCCTCCACCGCCTGCAAGGCCTCGAGCACCGGCTTCACGATGCCGCAGGGCACGCCCACCGCGTCGAGCCGCTGCATCCACAGCGCCGCATCCGCCTCCCGCAGCACCTTTGCCATGGCCTCCACCACGCGCTCGCGCTGCGCAAGGCGCCCGGCGTTGGTGGCGAGCGAGGCGTCGGCTCCGAGTGCCTCGAGTCCCAGGGCCTGCGCACAGGCAACCCACTGCGCATCGCTGCCCACCGCGACCACCATCGGTCGATCTGCGGCGTCGAAGAGCTGGTACGGTACGAGGTTCGGATGCGCGTTGCCCCAGCGCCCTGCGTCGCGACCGGTCACCAGTGCGTTCTGCGCCACGTTCACCAGGGCGCTGGTGGCCGAGTGCAAGAGCGAGATGACCAGGTGTCGTTGGCCGCGACGTCCCCCCGCAAGCGCAGCGAGGATCTGGATGGCGGCGTCCTTCCCGGCGAGTACATCGGCAAGTGCGACACCGGTCTTCATCGGCGCGCCGTCCGGCTCACCCGTGATCGCCATCCATCCGCTCTCGGCCTGCACGACGTAGTCGTAGCCTGGCCGAGCGGAGTCGAGGCCGAATCCGGTGATCGTGCACCAGAGCAACCGCCCGTGCCGCTCGAGCATTTGCGCGGCCCCCAGCCCCAGGCGTTCCAGTGTCCCGGGCCGGAAGTTCTCCAGCACCACGTCAGCCTCCGCAATCAGGCCCGAGAGCAGCTCGCAGTCCGCAGGCCGCGAGAGGTCCGCGGCCACGCTGAGCTTGTTGCGGTTGACGGCCAGGAAGTAGGCGCTCTCCCCCCGGTCGTCGAAGGGAGGACCCCAGCCTCGCGTCTCGTCGCCGACCCCGGGACGCTCGACTTTGAGCACATCAGCCCCTAAGTCCCCCAAAATCATCCCCGCCAGAGGACCGGCGAGGACACGGGAAAGGTCTAGAATTTTGAGTCCGTGTAATGGTAATGTCATTATGATGTTCTAATGCTGACTCTATAATCGAATCATATAGCCGTCGATTATCTATGAAAAGCGGCCCAAAATTCAGCCCCGCACTCACTTGCGTAGAGTGCTAAAAATCATATACTTGGCGCCGTTCATCTCGCGCAGCACCTCGCAACACGAGCACCCACGAATATGCCTGATACCGCGAAGCCGGCTGACGCCGCCGCTGAGAAGTCCGCCCCCCCCAAGCGTAGCCCTGGCCACCGTGGCGCGGATGTCCGTGATACGGTCGCCGAGATGGTCGCCAAGGCCCAGGAGATCTCCCTCGAGGCCGGCTCCAAGATGGCCGCCGCCATGAAGGAAGTCATCGGGGCGGCCGCCGGCCTCTCCGCCTTCAGCATCGAGAGCGCCCGCGACCTCGTCCAGTTTATGGTGCGGCGCAGCCAGATGACGCAGGAGGAGGCCGACAAGCTCCTGGCCGAGGCCGAGGCGGCCTACGCCAAGAAGAACAAGGGAAAGTTGCCGGCGGCCAAGTCGGCGGCCAAGTCGGCGGCCAGTTCGGCAAAGCCAGCCGCAAAGCCAGCCGCAAAGCCAGCCGCAAAGCCAGCCGCAAAGCCAGCCGCAAAGCGGGCCGCGAAGCCGGCCG
>JAYQOZ010000197.1:0-4972 GCA_038145035.1 Gemmatimonadaceae bacterium
ATTCCGCGCCGGCGGCCGAGTCCACGCCGGCTCCTGCTGCCGACGCTGCCGCTCCCGCGGCCGCCCCGGCTGGCGACATGATGGGCGCTGCGCCCATCACCGGCACCACGCACGAAGTGAAGATGATTGGCGATGACAAGGGCTATCGCTTCGAGCCTGCCGAGCTCACGATCAAGGCGGGCGACGCCGTGAAGTTCGTGGCCGTGTCCGGCTTCCCGCACAACGTCGCGTTCATGGGCAGCACGCTGTCCGCTGATGTGAAGAAGCAGCTCGACATGAACTTCGGCACCGCTCGCATGGCCGAGCTCACCTCGAACATGTACCTGGCCGAGAACGAGGGCTTCACGCTATCGTTCGGCAACATCCCGGCCGGCAAGTACGAGTACAACTGCACGCCGCACCTCGCCATGGGGATGAAGGGCGTCATCACGGTCCAGTAGGTCGCGGCGCGCCTCGGCCCGCAGCAGGATCGCACGGGCGGCGGCGAGCCTTCCTCGTCGGCGCCCGTATGAATTTACCCCCTGGCCGACGATCTTTTCCGCAATGTCCGTTCCCGCCACGGCGCGTCCCCGTCCGGCGCTGCACCCATTGACCGGTGCCGCCTGGTTCGCTGCGCGCCTGTCCCTTGCGGTGCGCCGCACGCGCGGGATCCTGCGCTGGTGGCTGTCGCTGGGCGGCGCGCTGGCGGTCATCGCCCTGTTGCTCCCGGTGGCGCCGGATGACCCGGCGGCCGCGGCGCGCGCAACGCTGGAGCGTGCGGCGGCCGATTCCCTGCGCACCGGCGCGCGACTGGCGCAGTTCCGGGAGGCGGCAGCTGCCGCGGACTCCCAGCGGCCGGCGGCGGCTGATCCGCGTGCGCGCGCGCTCGCCACGGCCATCGATGGCGCCACGGCCGCCGGGAGCGTCGAGGCGTTGCTCGGCGTCTCGAACCAGGAGGCGGTGCGCTACGGCCCGCGGAGGCGGGCGCTGGCCGACTCGTTGCGGACCGCCGCCGACGAGGCGACCAGGACCCGCATCGGGAGCACGATCCTTTCGGTTGCCGACTACCGACGGCGCGAACTCGAGGACGCGTCGCAACGGAACGTGCAGGCGGCGTCCGCGGTCGTCGACGCCGGCCCGGATACGCTGGCGCTGCACCGCGATGCCGAACGCCTCGCCGACAGCGTGCGCGCGGCGTTCGCGCGCCACGAGGCGGCGCGCACGGCCGTGGCGACCGCGACCGCCGGGCTGGAAGCCGGACGCCAACAGGTACCGCCCGTGTCGCCGGGACTGGTGGTGCTCGGCGTCGTGCTGCTCGGCGTGGTGGTCCGGGTCAGCACGGCGCTGGCCAGTGAACTTCGGCTCCCGACGCTCGCGCATGTCGGCGAAGCGGAGGCGTCCGTCGGCGCACCCGTACTCTCCTGGGTGCGCGATCCGCTGCCGCAGGGGCCGCTGCGCTTTCGGCCGCGCGGCGTGGATCCGTTCCGCGTGCTCTATCTCGGGCTGACGGCCACGGGCACGCGTTCGCGCTCCGTGCTGGTGGTCACGGAGGACTCGATCATGGCGGCCGCGGTCGCGGCGCGTCTTGCCGTCGCCGCCGCCGCCGACCATCGCTCGACGCTCGTGGTGGACGTCGATACGGACCAGATGCCTCTTGCCCGCATCTTCGGCGATCATCCCGAGCCTGGATTTAGCGACGCCAGCGCCGGGAACCTCACCTGGGCTGAGGTGGCGCGGCCCGTCGGCTCCAGCGACGGTCTCGCGCTCACGATGATTCCGGCCGGCACGACACACGCGGACCAGGTGGCGGAAGAGATCCAGGCACGCACGCAGGCAGCGTTTGTGGCGTTCGCAGAGCGGTACGAGTTCACGATCCTGGCAGTGGCCAGCCATGACCTGGCTCGCGCACGGGCCTTGCTGCCCGCTGCGCCGCTGGTCCTCTGCGGCGTTGTCGGCAGCACGTCGGTGGAGGAGTTCACCACCGCAGGGTCTCGGATCCAGGCGCGCGGCGACCGGATTCACAGCGTGGTACTCTGGGATGCGCCCCGCCCTACCCTGCCGTCTCGAGCCGAGCTGGCCGCGCAGCTCTCAAAACGCAAAGGCCGGGCACAAGGAGTCTCTTTGATTGCGCCTAACAAAGCCATCAACAAGCCATCATCAGGCCAATAATGCAGTATCAGTTTGCCTCTGATCTACTGGAGTTCGAACGGCTGCACGTTCTCAAGCTTGGTATCTGGGCGGCACTCAGTGTGCTTGCTGGAACCGCGCTATTGGGTCTTCTGAAGGTGCGACGGACCGAGTCGGCCCTGGTGCAGCACTTCGCCATCCAGACCCTGGCCTGGGGGCTGTTGGACGCGGTGATTGTCCTTTGGGCAGCGCACGGTCTGCACCTCCGCGACCTTGCGGGCGCCACGGCGCTGGATCGCTTTCTCTGGCTGAACGTCGGCTTGGATGTCGGCTACGTCATGGTCGGCATCACGCTCGGCATCCTCGGCTGGCGACTCGGCCGTCGGCTCGGGCTTGTGGGCGCCGGCATGGGCGTCATCGTCCAGGGCCTTGCGCTGCTCGTTCTCGATCTCCAGCTGAGCGCCGTGCTCGTGCGCTAGGATGCGCAGCACCGCATATTCCCGTCGCGATGACTGGCTACTCAGACCGCATCAATCACGCCTTCGCGTTTGCCGCGAAGCATCACGACCGACAGGTGCGGAAAGGCACCCGCCTGCCCTACCTGACGCACCCAGCGAACGTCGCCCTGATCCTCACCCGCTACGGACAGGACGAGGACACGGTGGTGGCAGGCATCCTGCACGACGTGATCGAGGACTGCGTGCGCGAGGGCTGGACCCGCGAGATGCTCGAGGACCGCATCGCCGCGAAGTTCGGGGGTGGCGTACTCGAGGCGGTGCTCGCAGTCACGAAGCGCCGCCTGGACAACGACGGCGTGGAGCTCTCGCGCGACGAGGCCAAGGCGGATTACCTCGCGCGCCTGGGTGCCGCGGGCGAGATGGCCCGCTGGGTCTGTGCGGCCGACAAGGTCCACCACGCCGGCAGCATCCTCGCGGACCTGCGCCGCACCATCGACGCCGACACGGTCTGGGGCCGCTTCAGCGGTGGTCGCGAGGGCACGGTGCTGTGGTATCGCGGCGTGCGCGACCGCCTGCGCGAGGTAGGCTTCGCGGCGCCGATCCTCGAGGAGCTCAGCGCGCTGGTCGGAGCGCTAGAGCGCGCCTGACGTCGGACGCGGGTAGGTCTTCTCGACGTATTCGTTGAGGATGTCCAGGAACTCGGGCACGATGGCCTCGCCCTTCAGTGTGACGCGCAGCCTGCCGTCGACGTACACCGGCGCCTTCGGTTCCTCGAAGGTGCCGGGGAGCGAGATCCCGAGGTTCGCGTGCTTCGACTCGCCGGGGCCGTTCACCACGCAGCCCATCACGGCGACCTTCATCTCCTCGACGCCGGGGTGCGACTCGCGCCACACGGGCATCTGGTCGCGCAGGTACGTCTGGATGTCCTCGGCCATCTTCTGGAAGAAGGTCGAGGTGGTGCGACCACAGCCCGGGCAGGCCGTCACCTGCGGCGTGAACGAGCGGAGCTCCAGGGACTGCAGGATCTGCTGCGCCACCAGCACCTCCTCGGTGCGGTCACCGCCGGGCCGCGGCGTCAGGGAGACGCGAATGGTGTCTCCGATGCCCTCGCTCAGCAGGATCGCAAGCGCCGCCGTGGTGGCGACGACCCCCTTGGTGCCAAGTCCGGCCTCGGTGAGCCCGAGGTGCAGCGGATAGTCACAGCGCGTGGCGAGTCGGCGGTACACCGTGACGAGATCCTGCACCTGCGAGATCTTCGCCGAAATCAGGATCTGGTCGTGCCGCAGTCCCGTTTCCTCAGCGAGCGACGCGGAACGCAGCGCCGACTCGAGCATGGCCTCGAAGTACACCTCCTTGGCGTCCAGCGGCTCGCTGCGCCTGGCATTCTCATCCATGCGCTGCGTGAGGAGGTCCTGGTCGAGCGAGCCCCAGTTCACGCCGATGCGCACGGGCTTGTTGTAGGCGACAGCAACCTCGACGATGGTACGGAAGTTGGTGTCGCGGTGCTTCGTGCCGACGTTGCCCGGATTGATGCGGTACTTGGCCAGCAGCTCGGCCGTCTTCGGATACTTCTTGAGCAGCAGGTGCCCATTGTAGTGGAAGTCACCGACAATGGGGACAGGCACCCCCTTGTCGGCGAGGCGTTGCATCAGCTCCGGGACGGCCGCCGCCGCCTCGTCATTGTTGACCGTGACCCGGACGAGCTGCGACCCGGCGCGCCAGAGGGCCGCGACCTGGGTGGCCGTGGCCGCCGCGTCCGCCGTGTCCGTGTTGGTCATGGACTGGACGACGATCGGCTGGTCGGAGCCGACCAGGACACCACCGACATCGGCGGTGACGGTCTTTCGACGGCGCTTGAAGGGGCTCACGGGACGGACCGGTCCGGGTGGGGCGGGAGGGGGGGGGCGAGTGGAGAGCCGGCCATGCGGCCGACAAGGGAAACTAGCCGGTTTCCGATGGCGTCCAAACGGCGAAACAGGTGGCCCCGTCAACGGGCCGGGAAGCCGGCTATTGCGGCCCTGTCCGAAGGGCCCTAGCTTCCGACATCCCTCGGATTGCCGGGGGATGATCCAACGCGAGGGATCTTTATAGTCTCGCGAGTCCGATTGTGCAGGTGCGGCGCGTTCCGCTCCCGGCATCAATCAACATCATCAGGAGTAGGGAATGCGTACGACCGGCAAGGTGAAGTGGTTCAACGACGCGAAGGGTTTCGGGTTCATCACGCCCGACAACGGCACCAAGGACTGCTTCATGCACTACAGCGCGATCCAGGGTACCGGCTTCAAGTCGCTCGCCGAGGGTGACACCGTCGAGTTTGACATCGTGCAGGGGGCCAAGGGGCCGGCTGCCGAGAACGTCAACAAGGTTTCGTAACCACGAGCCGGCACAATCGGGCGGGCGCCCGGAGC
>JAYQOZ010000198.1:0-4971 GCA_038145035.1 Gemmatimonadaceae bacterium
CCTCAGGCACCTGCACGAGGCCGGAGCGCCGGATGCGACAACCGAGCAGGCGATGTCCTTCGCCGCCGGCTGCTTCGGCTGGCAGTTGCCGGCAGACCTGCCGCCGACCGAGCGGCGCGCGTGGGCGATTGAGGCGCTTGACCGCCCGCTGCGTATCTGTGGGGTGGTGAGAAACGAGGGCGAACCTGGCGGCGCACCCTTCTGGGTCCAGGACACAACGGGCCGGGTTTCGGCGCAGATCGTCGAGCCCTCCCAGGTCGATATGGGGGACCCGACAACGGCCGGCCTGGTCAGCGCGGCCACGCACTTCAACCCGGTCGACCTGGTCTGTGGCCTGAGGTCGTGGCGCGGCGATGCCTTCCCCCTGGCTCCCTACGTGGATGAGGACACGGCCTTCGTCACGCGCAAGTCATCGGACGGGCGGGCCCTGCTCGCGCTGGAGCGTCCAGGGCTGTGGAACGGCGCGATGGCAGGCTGGAACTCGGTGTACGTCGAGGTGCCCGCGAGTACCTTCGCGCCGGTCAAGACGGTCTTCGACCTGCTTCGACCCGGGCATCAGGGACGCGCGAGCTCCCGCGCCATCGGCGGGCGGCCGTCTTCAGCGAACGAATAGAACTGGGATTACCCGGAGAGAGAAGAGAGAGGGGGACGGGGCCGCGGCCCCGTCCCCTTCAGAGGCAGGAGCTAGCGCAGGTCGAAGCGGTCCAGCGTCATCACCTTGTTCCAGGCGGCGACGAAGTCCTGCACGAACCGCTGGCGGCCGTCCGACTGGGCGTAGACCTCGGCGATGGCGCGCAGTTCCGAGTTGGACCCGAACGCCAGGTCGACCGGCGTGGCCGTCCACTTCACCGCACCCGAGGTGCGGTCCTTGCCCTCGTAGATGCCGGTGGTCGCCGAGGGCGTCCACACCGTGGCCATGTCGAGGAGGTTGACGAAGAAGTCATTCGTCAGCGTACCGGGCTTGCTGGTGAACACGCCGTGCTTGACGCCACCCGCATTGGCATTGAGCGCGCGCAGGCCACCGACCAGCGCGGTCGTTTCCGGCACGGTCAAGGTGAGCATGCTGGCCTTGTCCACCAGCGCCTCGGCCGGCGAGCGCCGGTACCCGGCCTTGTAGTAGTTGCGGAAGCCGTCGGCCTGGGGCTCGAGCACCGCGAAGGACTGAGCATCGGTCTGGTCCGCCGACGCGTCGACGCGGCCCGGCCTGAACGGCACCTGGACCGGCACGCCGGCATCCTTGGCCGCCTGCTCAATCGCCGCCACGCCACCCAGCACGATCAGGTCCGCGAGGGACACCTGCCGCTTGCCGCTGCCCTTGTTGAAGTCTGCCTGGATGGCCTCCAGCTGCCCGAGCACCTTCGTCAGCTCGGCCGGGTCGTTCGCGGCCCAGCCACTCTGCGGCGCCAGCCGGACGCGCGCCCCGTTGGCCCCGCCCCGCATGTCCGTGCCACGGAAGGTGGAGGCTGACGCCCATGCCGTCCGCACCAGCTCGGGCACGCTCAGCCCCGACGCCAGCACCTTCGCCTTCAGGTTCGCGATGTCCTTCGCGTTGATCGGCTGGCCGCTGGCCTTGGGGAGCGGGTCCTGCCAGATCAGGTCGTCCTTCGGAATCTCCGGACCCAGGTAGCGGGAACGGGGGCCGAGATCGCGGTGCGTGAGCTTGAACCAGGCCTTCGCGAACGCCAGGCGGAACGCCTCGGGGTCATCCAGGAACCGCTTCGAGATCTTCTGGTACTCCGGATCGAAGCGCAGGGCCAGGTCCGTCGTCAGCATGATGGGCGCGTGCCGCTTGGTCTTGTCGTGCGCGTCCGGCACGCGGTTGGCGCCCTCCCCCTTCGCCGGGATCCACTGCGTCGCACCCGCCGGGCTCTTGGTCTGCACCCACTCGAAGCCGAAGAGGTTGATGAAGAACTCGTTCGTCCACTTGGTGGGGTTGTAGGTCCACGCCCCCTCAAGGCCGCTGGTGACCGTGTCCTCCGCGTTGCCCTTCCCGCACTTGTTCGTCCACCCGAAGCCCTGCGCTTCCACCGGGGCCGCCGCGGGCTCTGGACCCACGCAGTCCGCAGGCTTGTGCGCGCCGTGGGTCTTGCCGAAGGTGTGGCCACCGGCAATCAGCGCCACCGTCTCCTCGTCGTTCATCGCCATGCGGCCGAAGGCCTCACGGATGTCCTTCCCTGCCGCCACCGGGTCCGGCTTGCCGTTCGGGCCCTCGGGGTTCACGTAGATGAGGCCCATCTGCACGGCCGCCAGCGGGTTCTCGAGCATCCGGTCGCCGGAGTGGCGTTCATCCGCCAGCCACTGCTTCTCGGGGCCCCAGTACACGAGGTCCGGCTCCCACTCGTCGATGCGACCCGCGGCAAAGCCATAGGTCTCAAAGCCCATGGACTCCAGCGCCACGTTGCCGGCCAGCACCATCAGGTCGGCCCAGGAGATCTTCTGCCCGTACTTCTGCTTCACCGGCCACAGCAGCCGGCGCGCCTTGTCCAGGTTGGCGTTGTCGGGCCAGCTGTTCTCGGGCTCAAAGCGCTGCTGGCCGTTGCCGGCGCCACCACGGCCATCGCCAACCCGGTAGGTCCCGGCCGCGTGCCAGGCCATGCGGATGAAGAACGGTCCATAGTGGCCATAGTCCGCGGGCCACCACGGCTGCGAGGTCGTCAACACCTTCTCGATGTCGGCCTTCACGGCCTTCAGGTCCAGCGTGTTGAAGGCCTTTGCGTAGTCGAAGCTGCGGCCGAGCGGGTTCGACTCCACGGCGTGCTGGCGCAGCGGTGAGAGGTCCAGCTGGTCCGGCCACCAGAACTGCTTGTTCTGCGGGTCGCCCTGGGCCTTCACCGCCACCGTGGCCTGGAACGGCAACGCGGCAACGGCCGCCAAGGCGAGCAACGTCGTCCATTTCCTGTGCATGGCTGTACTCCTCGATCGACGGGAACGGCTAATCATTCCGGAATCGTAACGAGCCAGACGCGACGACGCGAATACAACGATGCAATAGTCCCTATAGACGAAGCCTGTGGTGCAGCGCAGCGCGCCTGAACCATTGCGGGCACCGTTCGCGACCATCGTGCGAGCTCGGCGCCGGGGGCGCAATCTCAGCCGGAGTGACGGGCAGAAAGTCCGAGAGAACGTGCGCGGCCCAGAGGCCCGTCCGTCAGGGCCTGGCCCGCTCGGTATCCAGCGTCCGGAGGCCGACGGTCCACTCCAGCGACACGCGCTGTGGCGCGTAGCAGATGCGATCGTCACAGGCCTGATACGCCAGCGTGCCGCGGATAGTCACCGTCTGGAGCGCGCGCAGCGCCGCCTGTGCCTGGGGGTCAGCCGCCACGGACACATCCTGCACGAGCCGGAAGGGCCGCTGGAAGACGGGCACGCGCTCCTTCAGCGGCTCGAAGTAATACTCCTCGGCCTCCGGCAGGTGGGTGCCCTTGGCCTGCAGGTGGTCCGGCAGCGTCACGGTCAGGGCGATCGGCCTGTAGCCGGCCGCACCGGGTGCGTAGACGTGCATGCCGCGACCGGGTGCAATGTCCAGCACGAGCGAGAAGTTCGTGCCGGGCGCCACGACCTGATCCGTGCTGTACGCCTGCACCGCCAGCTGCGGCGACGACACCCGCGTCGTCGGGACGTCCAGGCCGTTACCGAGCCGCGCGAGGACGCTGCCCACGGTGACCCGCTCCTGGTAGGCCGGCTCGAAGAAGCGGCTGGTCACAACGCCCCGGGCATCCAGCAGGAACGTCCCCGGAAACGGGATGCCGTACGCCATGGCGTTGTCGGAGGGAATGGTGGTGTTGAGGATCCCGAAGCGCCGGATGGTCGCCGAGCCCGAGTCCGACAGCACCGGATACGTGATCCCGCGGCGCGTGGCGAACTCCGCCAGCACCGGCACGGCGTCATACGTAATCACGGCGACGCCCAGGCCGCTCCGGCGGAGGTCCTCGAGGCGCGTCTGCAGTTCCGCCATCTGCGTCTTGCAGTAGGGACACCAGCCGGCCGACCGCGAAAAGACGAGCATCAGGCCCTTCGGGCCCATCAGGGAGGCGCGCGTCCGGGAGACACCGTGCTGGTCCACGAGGGTGAAATCCGGCACGGCCTCGCCCACCTGCGGGCCCAGTGCGCGCACATCCGGCGGCGCCGGCTGAGTCCCTGCCGGCTGCGCCAGCAGGGCCAGGAGACCGCCCATCAGCATCCACGTCCGCGCCATCCCGTCGTCCTCCCGCGCCGGCCGGGCCGGCCGCCTACGACTTCTCGAAGTACTTCTTCACGGCGTCGTTGGCCGCCTTCCGGTACTCCGGCACCCGATCGCGTTCCCCGGCGGCCAGCGCAGCCCGCAACCGGTCCGCCGGGATGTCGCCCAAATACGCCGGGCTGCCCGGCTGTTGCCGCCAGGACTCCTCGATCGGACCGGCGTCCACCGGATCGAAGCCAAGGGCGTCCACCAGAGCCATCACCGCACCACGGGCCTCGGGGCTTCCACCGGCCACGGCAAGCGCCGCCCGCCCCGCAGCCCCCTGTGGGAGCCCCTTCTCAAGCAGGCTCATGTAGGAGATGTGGTTGAACGCCTTGACCACGGGGCGTCCCAGGTAACGGGCGACCCACTGACTTTCAACCTCGCCGGCCTCGATGTCGGGAAGCAGCCCGTCCCGCACGGGGTAGTAATTGTTGGTGTCCACGATCACGACGCTGTCCGGCACGCCGGCGAACAGGTCCTTCGGCAAATCCGGCACCGCCCGCAGCGGGATCGTCACGATCACGATCTCGCCGCTCCGCGCCGCCTCCTGCACCGTGGTCGCCCTGGCGCCCGTCTGGGCGACCAGGTCCTGCAGGGACGCTGGTCCCCGCGAGTTCGCGACGGACACGTCGTGGCCCAGTGCACACAGGCGACGCGTCAGCGTGCCTCCAATCATGCCCGCGCCGATGATGCCGATCCGCATGCGCCCTCCCTGGCGTCAATGAGTCGCGCCCGCCACTCTCCCGCGC
>JAYQOZ010000199.1:0-4940 GCA_038145035.1 Gemmatimonadaceae bacterium
CCACCGGGCGCCCCGCCCGTGGGGGGGGGGGGGCGGGGGGGCGGGGGGCGCCGGCTGCGCCTTGTCGGGGGCGGCACCCCGCCGGGGGCGGGCCGGCGGGGGGGGCGCGCCCCGCCCCTGTCCTGGCCACCGACCGCTCCTGGTGGTGGCTTGCCCTCGCCCTGGGCCTCTTCCTCACGGGCTTTCTCCTCTGGTATCCCACCGGTTTCTCGGTGGCCGACGAAGCGCACTATGTGACCGGCGCCGTGGCGCTGGCGGAAGCCGTGTCGGGCGGCCGCCTCGAGGCGTTCACCGGGGCCTCCCTTGCCGGTGCCGCGCCGACGACGTACCCGGCCGGAACCGCCCTCGTCCAGGCCCCGTTCGTCTGGGCCTTCGGCTGGCGGGCGGCGGCCGTGGCCTCCGTGGCGGCGTTCGGGCTGGTGGGCGTCCTGCTGTACCGGTGGCTGCTGGCGGCCGGGCGCCATCCGGGCTGGGTCTGGCTCTGGTTCGGCTTTCCACCGGCCCTGGTGATGGCGCGGCTGGCCATGAGCGACATGCCTGGCACGGCGTGTGTGGCCGTGGGGCTGAGCCTGTGCTGGGGCGCGACCCAGGGCCGGCTGGGCCGGGCTGGCTGGTTCTTCTTCGGCCTGACCGCTGGCCTGGCGGTGCTCTTCCGGGAACCGCTGGCCCTCGCGCTGGGTCCCTTCGTGGCCGGGTCGGTCGTCCGGAGGGACGCGGGCCGGTGGCTGGCGTGCGCGGGGCTGGTGAGCGGACTTGCCGTCCGGGGGCTGGTGCATGCGCTGGTGTACGGCAGCCCGGTCAGCCTCAATCCCATCAGTGCGGGGTTCACGCTCGCGGCGGTGGCGGCCCACCTGCCGCTCTATGCGCTCCTGCTGCTGGTGCTGCTGCCCGGGGGGCTGGTGGCCGTCGCCGGTTACCGGGGCTGGCGGTGGCCGGAGTGCCAGCTGGCCGTGTGGCTGACGCTCGGGCTGTACCTCCCATACGGGTACACGGCGTTCGACGCGCCGTCCCTGCAGCAGGTTGTCCTGGTCGGGCGTTTTGTCGTGCCCATCGTGCCCATCGTGATCTGGTGTACGGCCTGGGCCGCGCCAGGCGCGGGCCGGCGGCTGCTCGGGCGGGGCCGGGTCACGGCCGGGCGCCTCCAGGCGCTGGCCCGGGTGGGCGGGGCGGGGGGGGCGATGCTGCTGGTCCTGGTACACCCGGTGGTGGCGCGGTGGGACCGGGCGCAGGCCGCGGTTGCCGCGGATCTCCAGGCGCTGACGCCCCCGGGCGCGGCGCTGCTGGCGACGGCCGATTCGGCCGTGCGGTATCTGCCGCCCCGGGCCGGCGGCCGGCGGTGGCTGGCCGCGTGGCAGACGACGGCAGACGAGCTGGCTGCACTCGAGCGGGCGGGGACGCGGGCGTACCTGGTCAGCGCCGGCCGGACGGACTCGGAGCTGTTTCGCGAGGATCGCGAGATGGTGGAGGAATACCGGCTGCGGCTGGCGGCCGGGGGGTGCACCCTGGGACCGCCACGGGACGTGCACTCCGCCCCGGGCTTCTCCCTGCTCGTCCAGCGCGTCGGGCCGTGCGGGCCCGTGCGCGGGACTCTGGCGGTCAGCCCTTGAGGGCGGCCTTGTGGTAGTCCCGGTACATCCGGGCGATGCCGGAGATCGAGATCTCCTTCGGGCACACGGCTTCGCACTCCCCCTCGTTGGAGCAGTTGCCGAAGCCCTCCCGGTCCATCTGTTCGACCATCCGGACGACACGGGTGTCGCGCTCGGGCTGGCCCTGCGGCAGCAGGCCGAGGTGGGACACCTTGGCGGACGTGAACAGGTGTGCTGCGGCATTCTTGCAGGCCGCGACACAGGCGCCGCAGCCGATGCAGGCGGCCATGTCCATGGCCGCCTCGGCGACGTCCCTGGCGATGGGCAGCGCGTTGCCGTCCGGGGCGCCGCCGGTGTTGAACGACACGTAGCCGCCGGCCGTGATGATGCGGTCGAACGCGCTCCGGTCCACCACGAGGTCCTTGACGACCGGAAAGGCCTTCGCCCGCCACGGCTCGATGGTGACCGTGTCTCCCGACCGGAAACTCCGCATGTGGAGCTGGCACGTCGTCGCGCCGCGAACCGGTCCGTGCGGCACGCCGTTGATCACGAGGCCGCAGGCCCCGCAGATGCCCTCGCGGCAGTCTGACTCGAAGGCGATGGCCTCTTCGCCGCGCCGGATGAGGTCCTCGTTGACCACGTCGAGCATTTCGAGGAACGACATGTCGGTGCTGACGTTGTCCGCCGTGTAGTCGACCAGGCGCCCGGGCACACCCGGGCCGGCCTGCCGCCAGACCTTGAGCTTGATGCTGATGGTCGCCACCTACTTGTAACTCCTCTGCGTGGGGTGCACTTCCTCGAAGACGAGCGGTTCTTTGTGCAGGACCGGGGTCTGGCCGACGCCCTGGAACTCCCAGGCCGCAACATACGAGAAGTTCGTGTCGTCGCGCTGGGCCTCGCCGTCCGGCGTCTGGCTTTCTTCCCGGAAGTGCCCGCCGCAGGATTTCGTGCGGTGCAGGGCGTCCCGGCAGAGCAGTTCGCCGAACTCCAGGTAGTCGGCGACGCGGCCGGCGTGCTCGAGGCTCTGGTTGAGGTTGTTCGGGTCGCCGGGGACCGAGACGGTGTTCCAGAACTCCTCGCGGAGCTTCGGAATCTCGGCGAGCGCCTGCTTCAGGCCGGCGTCGGTCCGGGCCATGCCCGCGTAGTCCCACATGATCTGGCCCAGCCGGCGGTGGAACGACCGGATCGTCTGGTCGCCCTTCACGGCGAGCAGCCGGTCGATGCGGGCCTGCGTGGCCGCCTTTGCCTCCTTGAAGGCATCGTGCTCGACGGACACGGCCGGCAGGGTCGTGCTGCCGAGATAGTGCGCGAGCGTGTAGGGGATGACGAAGTAGCCGTCGCACAGGCCCTGCATCAGGGCGCTGGCGCCGAGGCGGTTGGCGCCGTGGTCCGAGAAGTTGGCCTCGCCAAGCACGTGGAGGCCCGGCACGGTGCTCATCAGGTTGTAGTCCACCCAGAGGCCGCCCATCGTGTAGTGGATGGCCGGATACATCCGCATCGGGACCTTGTACGGGTCCTCGTCCGTGATGCGCATGTACATGTCGAAGAGGTTGCCGTAGCGGGACCGGATGACGTCCTCGCCGACGCGCTTGATGGCGTCCGCGAAGTCCAGGTAAACCGCCAGGCCGCTCTCGCCGACGCCGCGCCCGTCATCGCAGGCCTGCTTCGCGTTGCGCGAGGCCACGTCGCGGGGGACGAGGTTGCCGAAGCTCGGGTACTTCCGCTCGAGGTAGTAGTCCCGTTCCGCCTCGGGAATCTGTTCCGGGGGGCGCGCGTCGCCCTTCTGCTTCGGGACCCAGACCCGGCCGTCGTTCCGCAGGCTCTCGCTCATCAGCGTCAGCTTGGACTGGTGCTCGCCGCTGACCGGAATGCAGGTGGGGTGGATCTGCGTGTAGCACGGGTTGGCGAAGGCCGCCCCCCGCTTGTGGGCGCGCCACGCCGCCGTCACGTTCGAGTTCACCGCGTTGGTGGACAGGTAGTAGACGGTGCCGTAGCCGCCGGTGGCCAGCAGCACGGCGTCAGCCGCGTGGGACTCGAGCTCGCCGGTGACCAGGTTGCGGACGATGATCCCGCGGGCCTTGCCGTCGATGACCACCACGTCGAGCATCTCGCGGCGGGGGAACAGCTGCACGCTGCCGGTCGCCACCTGCCGCATCATCGACGAGTAGGCGCCGAGCAGCAGCTGCTGGCCCGTCTGGCCGCGGGCGTAGAAGGTCCGCTCGACCTGTGCGCCGCCGAAGGAGCGGTTGTCCAGCAGGCCGCCGTACTCCCGGGCGAACGGTACGCCCTGCGCCACGCACTGGTCTATTATGTTCCCGCTGAGCTGGGCGAGGCTGTCGACGTTCGCCTCGCGCGCGCGGTAGTCCCCGCCCTTTACCGTGTCGTAGAAGAGGCGGTACACGCTGTCGCCGTCGTTCTGGTAGTTCTTGGCGGAGTTGATGCCGCCCTGCGCGGCGATCGAGTGCGCCCGGCGCGGGCTGTCCTGGATACAGAAGGACTTGACGCTGTAGCCCTGTTCGCCCAGCGAGGCCGCCGCCGAGGCACCGGCCAGGCCCGTGCCCACGACGATGACGGTGAACTTGCGCCGGTTCGCCGGGTTGACCAGCTTGTTCTCGAACCGGGCCCGGTCCCACTTGGTGGCCACTGGGCCGGACGGAATCTTCGAGTCGAGCGTCATGCCGCCCCTCCGCTGATGTACGCCCAGAGGGCGATCACGATGAAGCCCAGGGCGATGAGGGCCGCGACGGCGCGGCCCCCGGCCAGGATGCGCGGGGTCCACGCCGGGTGGTCGAGGCCGAGGGACTGGAACGCGCTCGAGATGCCGTGGGAGAGGTGCAGGCCGACGACCACCATGGTCAGCACGTAGAAGAGCAGGACGGGCAGCTGCGAGAAGTACCCCATCTCGAGGGCGTAGAGGTCCCGGTGGCCGTCCGGCGTCAGCGGGGCCGGTGCGAACTTGAAGCCGTACACGTGCAGGACGAGGAAAAGCAGCAGCCAGATCCCCGAGGCGATCATCGTCGTGGACCCGAGCGACTTCCGGCTCCGGCCGCCCGCCCGCTGCTTCATCGCGTAACGCGCCGGCCGGGCCCGCCGGTTGGCCAGCGTCATCGTGACGGCCTTCACCGCGTGGGTGAGCAGGGCGGCGAGAAGGACGGCCTCGATGGCCCAGATCAGCGGGTTCGACCCGAGGGCGCCGGCGTAGGCGTTGAACGTCTCGGCCCCGGCGAACACCATCAGGTTGCCCGCGATGTGGACCAGGAGATAGAGGAAGAGAAAGAGCCCCGTGATGCCGACGAGCAGCTTGGTGCCGACCGACGACGCTAACGGACGTGTGGCCATGGATACTCCCTGAGG
>JAYQOZ010000200.1:0-4937 GCA_038145035.1 Gemmatimonadaceae bacterium
GGCAGCGGCGGCCGATCCACGGCGACCACCGGCGTCCCGCAGGCCATGGCCTCAAGGGCCACCATCCCGAATCCCTCGTCCCGCGACCCGACGAGCAGCGCCTCGGCGCCGGCGTACGTCTCGGCGAGCGCCTCGTCCGTGAGGCCGGCTACGTCATGCACGCGATCACCCACGCCCAGCAGCAGTGCGAGCGCACGCAGCGTCTTGCTGTGCGGGAATCGCTCGCCCACCATCACCAGATGCAAGGCGCCGTCCGTGCGCGCGAGCCTGGCCAGCGCCTGGATGGCCGTCTCGAGGCGCTTGTGCGGCTTCTTGTTGGCCACGGTGAGCAGGTAGCGCGCGCCCTCGGGCATCCCGAGCGCCGCGCGCGTCCCGGGCGACATCGCGGCCCGCAGGCCGACCTCGGCACGCGCCCCCTGCGCGAAGAACACCGTCGCCACGCCGTTCGGCACCACGTGCAGGCGCCCCCCCAGCGCAGGATACAGCTCGCGTATCCGCGCCGCAGAGGCCTCGGATACGGTGAGCACCGCCCCGCCGGCCTCGACCATGCGCCCCATCCACGGCCGCGCCACGGCCCGTCGCGCGGCCGCCTTCGGGCCCGGGCCCTCGAGGTTGATCAGGTCGTGCAGGGTGAACGCGAAGGGCGACGCGCTCCACGCCCCGTCCCAGTGCGGGAACCAGGTGACGTGCGGCCCGCCGACGGCGGCGCGGACCCTGTCCCACTGCAGCGGCACCTGCCAGGCGTAGCGCGACAGCGGCAGCGGGATGACGCGTGGCGAGACCCCCAGCGTCTCCGTGAACGGGCGCAGCGCCTCGTCGTCACCGGCAAGCACCACGTCACGGAATGCGTCCGCCTCGATGAAGCCGCGGACCAGCTCCCGCATGTAGCGACCGAGCCCCGACCCGAACGGCGCGCGCGCGTCCACCAGCAGCACGCGCGGATCCCGCGCCTCAGCCACGCCGTGCGACCTCTGCCAGCAGCCACTCGCGCGTGTTGCGCGACGGATCCTCGAGCACCAGTTCCAGCAGGCGCGCGAGCGTCCGGCCCATCGCCGGTCCCGCCGCCACACCGGCGCTGCGCAGATCCTCGCCGTCAATCGCGAGGTCCCCCACGCTGAGCGGATCACGGAACGCCGAGCGCAGCGCGCGCCGGTACAGGGCGACGCCCGCCAGGCCCTGGGTGGCGGCCACTCCCTCCGCCTTGGCGCGCGCCCAGAGCAGGCGCGTGAGCCCGGGCACCATCAGGCGGCCGACGCGGCTGATCAGCCGTCGGAGTTCCGCCGCGTGCGCCGTCGGATCGGCGGACATCGCGCGCAGTGCATCAAAGGTCACGGCCGCCGCGCCCTGCGTGAGCGTGCCGATGGCGCGCAGCTCCGCGTTCGAGAACTTGAGCGCCTTGAGATCGCGCTCCAGCGTGCGCGGCGGCGCCACGCCGGGCTCGGCGAAGAGTGCGGCGAGCCGCAGCATCCGGCGGTCGGGGCGTCGCGCGAGGCCGGGCATCGCGAGGTGATCGGTGGCGGCAAAACGCGCCGTCGGCGCCTCGGCAATCGCGGGCACCAGGGCGCGCAGGATCCCGGCCTCACGGTAGCGCTCGAGCGTGGCCGCGGGCAGACGCACCTGCTCCATCACCTTCTCGAACTCCTGCTTCACCCGCTCCATCGACAGGCGCCCGAGATGCGGCGCGCTGTCGACGATGGCCTGCCAGGTCGCGGGCTCGATCGCGAACGCGAAGCGGCCGGCGAAGCGCAGGGCGCGCAGCGCGCGCAGCCGGTCCTCGCGCATACGCTCGGCGGGCTCGCCGACGCAGCGCACGACGCGCGCCTCGAGGTCCGCGCGCCCGTGGAAGGGGTCGCGGACCTCCAGCGACTCCGCGTGCACGGCGATGGCGTTGATCGTGAAGTCGCGGCGCGCCAGGTCCTCCTCGAGTGAGGCGCCGAAGCGCACCACGGCGTGGCGTCCGTCGGTCTCCACGTCGTGGCGGAAGGTCGTGACCTCGTGCAGGATGCCCGCACGGTCGAACACACCGACGGTACCGAACTGCAGGCCCACGGGCACGGTGCGCCGGAAGAGCTGCTGCACCTGCTCGGGCTTGGCACTGGTCGCGAGGTCCCAGTCGAGCGTCTGGATGCCGAGCAGGGCGTCGCGCACGGCGCCGCCCACGCACCAGGCCTCATGGCCGGCACGCTCCAGCGTCCGCGTGATCTCGACGATGCTCTCGGGGGGGCTCAGCCGCGTCATACCCGGCGGAATCTAGCGGTCGCCCCGCACCCCGAGCACGAGGCCCGCGAGGACCACCGCGCCGCCGGCGAGCACGTGGGTGCCCGGCACCTCACGGATGCCGGGGAGCAGGAAGGCCAGCAGCGCGGCGCCCACGGGTTCCACGAGGATCGCCAGGCTCACCACGTAGGCGGGTACGTATCGCAGGCTCCAGTTGAAGCCGGTGTGGCCGATGAGCATCGGCCCAAGCGCGATGCCGGCAAAGAGCATCCACTCGCGGGTGGCGAAGGGCCAGAGATGCGTGCCGGTTGCGGCGGCGAGGACGAGCAGGGTCACGAGGCAGGCGCCATAGACCAGGCCCACATAGGGCCAGAGCGAGAGGCGCTGCCGCAGCGAGCGGCCGGCCAGGTAGTACAGGCCCACGGTGATGGCGCCGAGCAGGGCGAGGGCGTTGCCGAGCGTGGCGCGGCCGGCGGGGCCACCACCGAGCCCGGAGAACGCGTCGCCGAGCCCGATGATCCCGGCGCCAGGCAGGCTCAGGCCCAGCCCGAGCAGCTGCAGGCGCGTGGGCCGCTCCCCCAGCCAGAACGCCGAGCCGGCCACGATCACCACAGGATGCAGGTTCACCAGGAGCACGCTGGCCGCCACGCTGGTCATCCCTACCGAGGCGATCCAGCTCCAGAAGTGCAGCGCCAGCAGGAAGCCCGCGCCGCCGGCCACGAGGAGGTCGCGTCGCGCGAGGCCACGCCACTCGCGCCATTCCCCCGTGGCGGCGAGCGCCACGGCGATCACCGCGAGGGCCAGGGCGAGCCGCCATACGGCAATCGCCAGCGGCGCGGCGTCCGCGAGGCGCGCGAGCGGGCCGGACACACTGATGCCGAGGATGCCGGCGAGCAGGACCGCCGGCAGGATGCGAGGGCGCGTGGACACGCCGGAAACCTACTCGCGCCGGGCGACCTCGCGGCTGGAAGTCGCCCGCGCCCGCGATGCGATGCCGCCGCCCCCCTCCCCGTCGCGGTGGGCAGCGACCACTTTTCACCGATGCCCAAGGACCGTCTCTCCCGCGATCGCCTCCAGCAGCTGCTCGACACCGTCGCCAGTCGGCGCCCGCAGGTTGCGGTGGTGGGCGACGCCATGCTCGACCTCTACGTGCGCGGCGACGTGGATCGCATCAGCCCCGAGGCGCCGGTGCCGGTGGTCCGGGTGCGCGACCGCCGCTACGCCCTGGGCGGCGCGGCAAACGTCGCGCAGAACGTGCTCGCAGTCGGGGCCCGCTGCGAACTGGTGGCCGTGGTCGGTCGCGACCAGGCCGGCACGCAGCTTCGGGAGATGCTGGTGGATCGCGGTGCGGAGCGGCGCGGCCTGGTGGACGGCGATCGGCCCACCACGACCAAGACCCGCGTCGTGGCCCGCAGCCAGCAGGTCGTCCGGCTGGACGAGGAAGCCGACGCCGACCTCTCCGCCGAGGAAATCACGCGGGTGCTGGACGCCCTGCAGCGCGCGCTCGACGGCGCCGACGTGCTCGTCCTTGAGGACTACAACAAGGGCGTCCTGGCCCCGCCGGTGATCGCGGCGGCCATTGCGGCGGCCAAGCGCCGCGGGATCCCGATCATCGTGGACCCGAAGTTCCGCAACTTCTTCGCCTACGATGGGGCAACGGTCTTCAAGCCCAATCGCCGCGAACTCGAGGCCGCACTCGGCGCCGCCGTGGACCTGGGCGACCACTCGGCCCTGCCCGGCGTGCTCGAGCGCCTCGGCACGGCGCACCTGCTGCTCACGCTCAGCGAGCACGGGATGGCGCTCGTGGGCCGCGACGGCTCCACCGCCCGCATCCCCACCACGGCGCGCGAGGTCTTCGACGTGGTCGGGGCCGGCGATACCGTCACCGCGTACCTCGCCACCATGCTCGCCGTCGGCGCCTCGCCCCTGGAGGCCGCCATCATCGCCAACTACGCCGCCGGCGTGGAGGTCGGCAAGGCCGGCGCCGCGACCGTCAGCCCTGACGAAGTGCTTGCCGCCTATGATGGCCACTGATTCCCGTGGCGCCCGTTATTGCCTGCGCCTCGCCGCTGCCACGCTCGCAGCGCTCGTCGCCGTGCCGTCCGCGGCGCAGGCCCAGCTCGGCTGGGCCCTGGGCATGCGCTCCGCCAACGGTGATCCGGCCGCGCCAGAGTCCCGCGATCGCCGCGGCTTTGAGGCTCGCGTGATCTACGACCGCGAACTGAGCTCCCGCTTCGGCTGGCGCGCAGAGCTGGGCTACAACCAGATGCAGTTCCAGCGCACGGACTCCGTCCGCTTCCAGGTCTCGGAGAATGGCTTCGAAGTGGCCATGCAGGGTCGCTTCGAACAGCGCAGTGGCGCCCTGACGGGCCTGTACGCGACCGTCGGGCCAGTGGCCTCCTTCCGCGCCGCCTGCGGCTCCTCGGGCCGTTTCGACCCCAATGGTCGCGTCCTCTGCGAGGCCGGCGACAGCTATCTCACGGGCGTTGCGGCGGGCCTCGGGTATCGCTGGATGGCCGGGGCGCGGTCCGACGTCACATTCGAAGCGCGCTACCTCGACCATGTCACGGCCGCCAACGGGCGGGAGCTGTTCGCATTCGCCATCGGGGTGCGAAGGCGACACGAGACGCGCTAGTCCGTGAAAGCCAGAAGGGGCGCGGCCCTCTCGCCAGCCCCCCACCGGCCAACAAAACACCACCCCCAGCCCCCCCCGCTCCAGC
>JAYQOZ010000201.1:0-4894 GCA_038145035.1 Gemmatimonadaceae bacterium
GGGATAGCCAATCCGATCCGCGATTTCCACCGCCTCGGGCACGCTGGTCGCGGTGCCGTTGGGCGGCTGCCGCACGCCGAGCTCGCGCGCGAGCGCCTCGAAACGCTTCCGGTCCTCCGCGATGTCGATCGCCTCGGGGCTGGTGCCGAGGATCCGTACACCGGCGGCCTCGAGGGGCTTCACCAGCTTGAGTGGCGTCTGACCGCCGAGCTGGACGATGACGCCCACGGGTTGCTCGCGCTCCACGATCTCCAGCACGTCCTCGAAGGTCAGCGGCTCGAAGTACAGCTTGTCCGAGGTGTCGTAGTCGGTCGAGACGGTCTCGGGGTTCGAATTGACCATGATGGTCTCGTAACCCACCTCGCGCAGCGCGATCGCAGCCCGCACGCAGCAGTAGTCGAACTCCACGCCCTGGCCGATGCGGTTGGGCCCGCTGCCGAGGATGATCACGGACTTCCGGCCCGAGCGCGGCGCCTCGCTCTCCTCGTCGTATGAGGAATACAGGTAGGGCGTGTTCGACGGGAACTCGCCCGCGCAGGTGTCCACCATCTTGTACGCCGGCCGCACGTTCAGCGCCCAGCGCCGCTCACGGGCCTGCTGCTCGGTCTCGCCGCGTAGCTGCGCCAGCTGGCGGTCCGAAAAGCCCATGCGCTTCATCCGGCGCACGAGGCGGGCGTCGGGATCCGCGGCCGCCGCATACGCGTGTTCCGCGTCGAGCAGCTCCTCGAACTGCCGCAGGAACCAGGGATCCATGCCCGTGATCCGCTGCACGTCCTCCACGGTCATGCCGAGGAGCATCGCGCGCTTGATCTGGAACATGCGCTCCGGCACCGGCGTCACCAGCGCGGCCTTCACCGCCTCGAGCGAGTCGTCCGCCACGCGGTCGTCGGAGGGCCGTTCGCCCACCCCCCAGCCGCTGCGGCCCGCCTCGAGCGCCCGCAGGCCCTTCTGGAACGCCTCCTTGAACGTGCGTCCGATGGCCATCGACTCACCCACGGACTTCATCTGCGTCGTGAGCACGGGATCGGCCCCGGGGAACTTCTCGAAGGCAAAGCGCGGCACCTTCACCACGACGTAGTCGAGCACCGGCTCGAAGCTCGCCGGCGTGGTCTTGGTGATGTCGTTCGGAATCTCGTCGAGCGTGTAGCCGACGGCGAGCTTGGTGCCGATGCGGGCAATCGCAAAGCCCGTTGCCTTCGACGCCAGCGCCGACGAGCGCGACACGCGTGGGTTCATCTCGATGACGACCATCTCGCCGTCCTTCGGATTCACCGCGAACTGGATGTTGCAGCCGCCCGCAGCAACGCCAATGCGCCGGATCACCTTCATCGCCGCGTCGCGCATCACCTGATACTCGCGGTCGGACAGCGTCATCGCCGGCGCGCAGGTGATGGAGTCGCCGGTGTGGACGCCCATCGGATCGAGGTTTTCGATTGAGCAGATGATCACCACGTTGTCCTGCGCGTCGCGCATCACCTCGAGCTCGTACTCCTTCCAGCCGATCAGCGAGCGCTCGATCAGTACCTGCGAGATCGGCGACTCGGCGAGGCCGCGCTTCACGATGCGCTCGTACTCGTCGCGGTTGTAGGCCACGCCGCCGCCCGAACCGCCCAGCGTGAACGCCGGGCGGATGATGGCCGGAAAGCCGGTCCACTCCGCGATCTCCAGCGCCTGCTCCCAGGTCGTCGCGATCTTGCCCTCGGGGCACCTGAGGCCGATCTCGGCCATGGCGTCAGCAAAGAGCTTCCGGTCCTCGGCCACGGCGATCGCCTCGGCGTTGGCGCCGATCAGCTCGACCCCGTGCTTCTTGAGCACCCCCTTCTCGTGCAGGGCCATCGCGACGTTGAGCGCGGTCTGGCCTCCCATCGTGGGCAGCAGCGCGTCCGGCTTCTCGCGCTCGATGATCAGCTCCACGAACTCCGGGGTCACCGGCTCGATGTACGTCCGGTCGGCGATCTCCGGATCCGTCATGATCGTCGCCGGGTTGGAGTTCACGAGGATCACCTCGTAGCCCTCCTCCCGGAGCGCCTTGGCGGCCTGGGTGCCGGAGTAGTCGAACTCGGCACCCTGCCCGATGACGATGGGGCCGGAGCCGATGAGGAGTATGCGGTGGATGTCGTTACGACGCGGCATCGAGCAGGTCGGTGATGATGTCGGAGCGGGACTTGATGGGGGTCCAACCGGTGGCGGCACGGAGCTTGGCGGGGTCACCCACGAGCGCGGGGACGTCCACCGCGCGCTGGAGCGCGGGATCGACCCGGAGCGGGGCCGCGACGCCGGCCGCAGCCAGCACCTCGGTGGCGAGGTCCGCGACGCGGACGCCCTCCCCACTGCACACGTTGTAGACCTCGCCCGGGGTTCCGCGCGAAACCAGTGAAATATAGGCGGTCACGACGTCTTCCACGTGGAGAAAGTCGCGGACGACGTCGGTGTTTCCGATGCCGACATCCCCGCCCTCGCGCCTGGCCGCGCGCGCACGCGCCACCAGGGACGGGAGCAGGAAGCCCGGGGCCTGCCGCGGCCCCGAGTGGTTGAACGACCGCGTGGCGATGGCCCGGACGCCGTCGGCCCGGTGGGCGGCAAGGGCGATGCCCTCCTGGGCCAGCTTGGTGGCGGCGTAGAAGGTCGCCGGCCGGCACTCGGCGGATTCGGCCAGCGGCAGCTCGGTGGCCTCATGGCGGCCATACTGCTCGCCGCTGCCCACGACCAGCAGGACAGGATCGATCAGGCCCGCGGCCCGCGGCGTCCGCAGCCCGTCCAGCAGGGTCACGAGCCCGCCGACATTCGTCGCCAGCGCGGTGGTCTGGTCGGCCCCGGCGGCCGGCTGGTAGGCGATGCCGGCCAGATGGAAGATCGCGTCCGGCTGCTGCGCCTCGAGCAGGCTGCGCACGGCACGGCGCTCCTCCGCCCCGGTGCGCAGGTCGATGCCGCGCCAGTGGATGGCGGCCAGCTCGCTGGGGGCCAGGACGCCCGCCGACGGCAGCGTCCCGATGCTCACACCCGCCACCTGCCACCCGTCTCGGAGCAACTGTCGGCAGAGATACTGCCCGACGAACCCGCCGGCTCCCGTGACGAGGGCGCGCATCTCAGCTCGGGCCCGCCGTGGCGCGATGCCGCGCGAGATCGGCGTCCACCATCATCCGCACGAGCTCGCGGAAGCGGACCTTCGGCTCCCAGCCGAGCTCGGCGCGGGCCTTCGACGGGTCCGCCACCAGCAGCTCGACCTCGGCAGGCCGCAGGAATCGGTCGTCCTGCTTCACGTAGCGCTGCCAGTCGAGGTCCAGGTACCCGAACGCCTCCTCGCAGAGCTGCCGCACCGACCAGGTCTCGCCGGTACCGATGACGTAGTCCGCGGGCTCGTCGGCCTGCAGCATCCGCCACATCGCGTCGACGTAGTCGCCGGCGAAGCCCCAGTCGCGCCGCGCGTCGAGATTTCCCAGCCGGAGCTCATCTGACATCCCGAGCATGATGCGGGCCACGGCGTCCGTGACCTTGCGGGTCACGAACTCGAGGCCGCGCCGCGGGCTCTCGTGGTTGAAGAGGATCCCACTGACCGCGTAGAGGCCGAAGGACTCGCGGTAGTTCACGGTGATCCAGTGCCCGTAGACCTTGGCCACGCCGTACGGCGACCGCGGATAGAAGGGGGTGCTTTCCCGCTGCGGCGTCTCGACCACCTTGCCGAACATCTCGGACGACGAGGCCTGGTAGAAGCGCGCCCTGGGCACGGTGCGGCGCATGGCCTCGAGCAACCGCGTGACGCCGATGGCGGTGAACTCGCCGGTCAGCACCGGCTGCGTCCACGAGGTGGCCACGAAGGACTGGGCCGCGAGATTGTACACCTCGTCAGGCTTCACCTCGGCCATCGC
The DNA here is from genome assembly GCA_038145035.1 of Gemmatimonadaceae bacterium. GTDB lineage: Bacteria > Gemmatimonadota > Gemmatimonadetes > Gemmatimonadales > Gemmatimonadaceae > Pseudogemmatithrix. The sequence goes on from JAYQOZ010000201.1 coordinate 3,867, forward strand.
GTCCATCAGCGACGTCTGGTCGAGGAGGTCGGCCGAAAGCAGCTCCACCCGGTCCACCAGGTGCGCGATGCGCTCGTAGGGCGTGGTGGAGGAGCGCCGCACGACCCCGACGACCCGATACCCCTTCTCGAGCAGGAGCTCGGCGAGGTAGGAGCCGTCCTGGCCGGTGATGCCGGTGATGAGGGCGGTCTTCATGCAGGACGAAGGACGGAGGACGGAGAATGAAGGAACACGGCGGGTCCAACGATTGGACGAGGAGGGACGACGAGGGCTCCGACGGGCGCGCCGGACGCGAGTCCTCCCTTCGTCCTGCGGCCTCCGTCCTCTGACCTAGCGAAACGGGGAGAGCGCTCACACGCTCCCCCCGTCCTCGAGTCTCGCACGGACGTGACCCTTAGAGTGCGGCGACGGCCTTACGCGGGGCGCGCTGGATCTTGCCGGCGTTCAGGCAGCGGGTGCAGACCTTCACCTTCACCGTCTTGCCATCCACGACGACGCGGGCGACCTGGAGGTTGGGCTTCCAGGTGCGGCGCGTCTTGTTGTTGGCGTGCGAGACGTTGTTGCCGTAGGCGACGCCCTTGTCGCAGACGTAGCAGCGGTTGCGCTGGATAGGCATCGCTCAGTTCTCCACGAGTTCGATACGCGCCATCTCCGCCCCGTCGCCCTTGCGGAAGCCGGTCTTGAGGATGCGCGTGTAGCCGCCCGGGCGCTTGGCGAACTTCGGGCCAATCTCCTGGAACAGCTTGTCCGCCGCCTCGCGCTTCTGCACGTGGCGACCGGCGAGCCGACGGGAATGCAGCGTCCCGGTGCGTGCCTTGGTGATCAGCTTCTCGACGAAGGGGCGGAGTTCCTTGGCCTTGGCCTCGGTGGTCTCCACGGCGCCCTGCTCGATGAGCGAGGTAGCGAGGTTGCGGAGCAGCGCGAGGCGCTGTTCGGAAGTGCGGCGCAGGCTGCGCCCGGCCTTACGGTGACGCATCGGGGACTACTCCTCTTCTTCGTCGTCAGGCGCGGCGGCGGCGGCACGGCTC
>JAYQOZ010000202.1:0-4872 GCA_038145035.1 Gemmatimonadaceae bacterium
CGCCATGACCGCCGACAGCTTCCGCCGCGCCTTCTGCCGCGACCTCGAGACCGCCGCCCGTGAGGTGGAGGCCTATCCCAGCGACGAGTCCCTCTGGGCCCGCATCCCCGGCCTCAGCAACAGCGGCGGCATGCTGGCCCGGCACCTCGCCGGCAACATGCGGCACTTTGTCGGCCACCTGCTGGGCGGTAGCGGCTACCTGCGCGACCGCGAGGCCGAGTTCTCCGGCGTGCCGATGCCCCGCCCCGCGGTGGCGGCCGAACTGCGCGCGGCGATCGGCGAGGTGGACGCCGCCATGCGCGCCCTCGACGATGCGGCGCTCCAGGCGCCCTTCGCCACGAAGATCGCGAACGTGCAGCTCAGTACCGAGCTTGCGTTGGTGCACCTCACCGCGCACTTCGGCTACCACCTCGGGCAGATCGATTTTCACCGGCGCGTGCAGGACCCGGACGCCCAGCCGGTCGGCGCAATGACCCTCGACCCGCTGGCCTGAAAACACGAAGGCCCCCGCACCACCGGGAGAGGGCGCGGGAACCTTCGCTGGACAGCCGCCTTCAGGTGAAGATGATCTGCCCACCTGCCGCAAGCCCGTAGAACTCGCCGACGGTAATGATGTCCTCCAGCTGCGGGATGAAGTCGTCCCTGGTGAGGTCGAACATGTCCACGCTGGCCTTGCAGGCGTAGAGCTTCGCACCCGAGTCCGCAATCATCTCGAGGAACTCGGGGATCGGCGGGATGTCGAGCCTCTCCATCGACTTCATCAGCTGCCTGGTCACCAGCGCCGACATGCCCGGGAAGCCGCCCAGCCAGGTGGCGAGATGCAGGCCGGGATTGCCGACCGTCGCGACCTTGATGTCCTCGAAGCGATCCTTGTGGATGGCGTCCATCCCGAAGAACGTGAAGAACACGTTGGCCTCGATGCCCTCCATGCGCGCGCCGTTGGCCATGATCAGCGCGGGATAGATGCCCTCGAGCGAGCCCTTCGAGACGATGATGGAGACCTTGGTGAGGGGCTGCGGGTCGGCAACCGCGCCCGGCGCGCCCACGTCCTGCGTGTATGCGAGTGTCATGGCGATATCCTCACGGTGTCAGATGCAGCCCTTGGGCTTCGGAATGCCGGCAACCTTGGCCGCGAGCTTCGCCGGCCCCTTCGGGAACAGCTCGTACAGCTCCTTGATGCTCACCCCGCTCTCCCTGCCGAGCGAGCGGATGGTCGGGGCGCCCCCCGTCTGCTGATAGGTGTCCCGCATGAAGGTCACGACCATCCAGTGCCGGTCGTTCAGCGCGGGGATGCCAATCTCCTGGGCGATTTCCAGGGCAAGATCGCGGTCCCAGTCCTCGACGCGCTCCAGGAAGCCTTCGGCGGTGCGGGCGACTGCGGTCAGCGTGGCCATGACAAACTCCTCTCACAGTTCGGCGGGTTCGGTAGGAAAGACCTTCCCGGTGCGCTTCATCTGCGCGGTGATTCCGGGGAAGTCGTGGCCCGGCAGCAGCGCGTTCCAGTACACGTGGCGGAACGCCAGCTTGCCGAGGTGGGCGAGACGGCTCTCCTTGAGCAGGGGCATGGGCCCCCAGGCGAAGGGGAAATGCCCCGGCAGGGGCTCGGTCTCGTAGTTGAAGTCGATCAGGAGCGCCTTGTGGTGCCCCGTCTCGATGAAGCAGTTGGCGTGGCCGTCGAACGTCGGCTCCAGGGCCTCGCCGCGCAGGAAGCGCAGCACGTTCTGCTCCAGCACCTCGGCCTCGAAGTGCGCCACCGAGCCGGCCTTGGAGGTCGGGACGTTGGTGGCGTCTCCCAGCGCGAAGACGTTGGGCTTCACGTCCGCCTGCAGCGTGCGCGGATTGGTGTGCACGAAGTTCATCGCGTCACCCAGCCCCTCCGAGCGCCCGACGAAGTCGGCGCCCTTGTGCACCGGGATGGTCACCAGCAGGTCGAAGGGCAGCGTACGCCCGTCCCAGGAGACGAGCTCCCCATCCAGGCCGTGCACCCGCCCGGCATTGAACTCGGTCTCGAGCCGGATGCCCTTCTCCTCCAGGAGGTGCCCCAGGGCCTCGGCGCTCTGCGGCTTGGTGAAGGCGCCGTCCAGCGGCGTCGCGTAGGTGATCTCCACCCGGTCGCGGATCCTGCGGTCCCTGAAGAACGCGTCCGCGAGGAACGCGAACTCCAGCGGCGCCACGGGGCACTTGATCGGCATCTCGACCACGTTGATGACCAGACGGCCATGCTCCATGATGTTCAGCGCCTTCGCCAGCGCCTCGGCCCCCTCCAGCGTGTAGAAATCGAAGACCTTCTCGCGCCAGCCCGGCCCGAGCATGCCCTCCGTCTCCTCGGGCGCAATCTGCGTCCCCGTCGCGACGATGCAGACGTCGTAGGAGATCACCTTGCCGGTGGTCAGCGTGACCGTGTCGTTGGCCGCGTCGAGATGGTCGATTGCGCCTTCGATGAAGTGCACTTCCGGCGGCAGCGTGGAGGCCCGCGGCTTCACGACGTCGTGGCGCGTGTACGTGCCGAAGGGAATGAACAGCAGCCCCGGCTGGTACAGGTGCACGGGGTCGGGGTCCACGACGGTGATAAAGGTGTCGCCACGCTTGATCTGCGGCTTGAGGGCGCGCACGAGACGGCTTGCCATCACCGTGCCTGCGGTGCCGGCGCCCAGAATGACAATGTGTTGCATCTACTCTCCCGGTAGCTGACTTCCGGAGAATCGTCCTGGGGAACCGGTGCAACCATCGGAGGAAGCCTCCATCTGCGTGCACCATTCCCTCACCTGCCGGCGTAGGGCTTCGGCCTACAGGGTGCAGGCAGGCGGCAGCAACGGGCAGCGCATCCGGCACGGGCCTGCGCGCGGATGCCGCGGTACTGCCCCGCGCCCCCGGTTCTCTTTATCTTCGCCCGTACCCGCGCTAGCTTGCCGTTCCATCCTCCATGACCATAAGAGGCCAAATGGAAGGCGTCGTACATGCCGCGCTTCGCGCCCTCATCATCGACGATCAGCGGGAGGTGCGCGTTGCCGTCCGTGATGCGCTGTTCGAATCGGGCGTGACGGATGTGGTCGAGGCAAGCAGTGGCCTCGCGGCGCTGGCCTTGGTGAAGTCCGCCGAGCGCCCGTTCGACGTGATCCTCTGCGACCTCCAGATGCCTGATCGCGACGGCATCGAGGTACTGCGCGACCTCAGCGCCCTCGGTGTCAGGGCGGCCGTGATCATCATGAGCGTCGAGGACTATCGCGTCATCGAGATCGCGGGTACCCTCGCCAGCCTGCAGGGCCTGTACATGCTCGGCACGGTCCAGAAGCCGGTACTCCCCGACGTGCTGTCGCAGATGCTGTCGGGAATCTCCTCCCCGGCTGCCCGCGACGACGCAGCCATTGTCCCGCTGTCACCGGAGGCGTTCGCCGAGGCCTTCTCCACCGACGATCTTGTGCTGCATTACCAACCCCAGCTCGACCGGGCGACCCGCCAGTTGCTGGGAGCCGAGGCTCTCGTGCGGTGGAACCATGCCACGCGTGGCCTGATGTACCCGAAAGAGTTCATGCCGGAGGTCGAACGATCGGACGAGGTCGCGGCCGCGCTGACGCGGTTCGCCCTCGCCGAAGCCATCGCGTTTGCCGGTCGCATGCAGCGGAGGGGTCTCCCGATCGCCGTGTCCATCAACCTGTTCGCGCGTGATTTCGAGCAACTTGACCTTCCGGATCGCATCGCCAGACTCGCCCAGGACGCTGGCGTACCCCCCGACCACATCACCCTCGAGATTACGGAAACCGATGTGGTGGGCAACATGGTGCGGATGGCGGACGTGGCCCTCCGGCTGCACCTCAAGGGATTCCGACTCTCCGTCGATGACTTTGGCACAGGCGAGTCCGGGCTGGCACAACTGAAGAATGCACCATTCAGCGAGCTCAAGATCGACAAGGAGTTCATTGATGGGTGCTCGGACTCCACCCTGAAGCGTTCCGTCACGTACACCTGTGTTGGGCTTGCCGGGAGGCTCGGCATGGAGACGGTGGCCGAGGGCGTACAGAACCAACGGGATATCCACACGCTCGAGGAGCTCGGGTGCGACCGGTTCCAGGGCTTCTTCTTCGCCCGGCCGATGAGTGAGGGCGACTTCATCGTGTGGGCCTCGGAGTGGCCAGCCCAGTGATGCAGCCCACGGAGGGGAGTCCACGCGTACCGGTGCGTGCGGTCGGCATGTCCATCGCTGCCCTGGCCGTGCCGGTGACTGTCGTGCTTTGGTTCCCCGACTGGAGCAGCAGCGACGGGGGGACACTGGTCTGGCTGACTGCGCTGGTGCCGGCGTTCCTGCTTGCTTACTACCGTGGCATGGAGGGCGTCGCCATCGCCATCTCCGGCGGCATGGCAGTGATTACCGCCACGCAAGTCAGCCTGGTCGCCTTCCAGATCGCCGATCCGGCTTGGGGACTGCTTGCGGGGGTCGTGGGCGTCTACCTGGGCGTGTCGATTGGCATCGGGCTGCTGGCAGATGCGCTGCGCCGCGAGCGCAGCCGCGCGGAGGAGATGGCATTCACCGACCGCCTGACCGGAATCGCCAACCGGCGGCGCATCCAGGACGTGCTTGCGCGCGAAGTCCAGGCAGCGGAGCGGGGCCGCACCCTGAGCGTGGTCCTGTTCGACCTCGATCACTTCAAGCGCGTGAATGATGTGCACGGGCACGCCGTCGGAGACGCGACGCTGCAGGCGTTCGCGAACCTCTTGCGGGAGACGACGCGGGCGAAGGACCTGTCGGGCCGCCTCGGCGGCGAGGAGTTCCTGAGCGTCTTGGCAGACTGCTCGGCCGAGCAGGCGCGCGAATTCGCCCAGCGAGTCCTGGATCGCACCCGCGACCTCCCGCTGGCGGGAGGACCCCTGACCGCC
>JAYQOZ010000203.1:0-4858 GCA_038145035.1 Gemmatimonadaceae bacterium
GGTGCGCGGAGTCCACGCGCGGGACGAGCTGCGGGCGCGTGACCTTTGCTGACAGGTCGGTGAGATAGAGGTTGCGGTGCGGCGTCACGGTGTCGCCATCCCGCTCGGAGACGATGGCGACCCTGGAGCCGTCGGGGCTCACGGCCCACTCGTACTCCGGCGCCACGGTGCGCACGGTGTTGTTGTGGAAGAGCCGCGTGCGCGTGCCGCTCGTGAGGTCGTACACGTGCGAGCGCCGGTGCCGTGCCTCGCCGATCACCGCGAGGAGGCGATCGTTGGCAAGGAACTGCGGGAACAGGTCGTGCTGGATCTCGCGGGTGAGGCGCTTTGGCTCCTCGCCACCAGCCGTCGGCACGGTGAAGAGCTCCCAGTCCTCGCGCAGCATCTGGCCGAAGGCCACGCTGCGGCCGTCCGGCGACAGGGCGGGCGGCATGAACGGCCGGTCGAGCGTGGCCGCCGTGCCGGGCTCACCGCTGCCCATACGCACGCGGATGCGCGCCGCGGTATCGCCGCCTCCCTCGACCCAGGCATAGGCGCCGCTGCCGGCAGCCCAGGTGGGGCCGCTGCCGGCGATGGGCGCGCCGAGCTGGCCGCCCATCAGTTCCGCAAAGGCGTCCGTGCGCGAGGCGCCGGCGAAGCCGGGGACGAAGCGCGCGAAGGCGCTGCGCTCCCCGAGCGTGACGAGGGCGCGCTGGCCGTCGGGCGAGCGCAGGACCTGAATGGGATTCCGACCGGTGACGCTGACCTCACGCCAGGTGCCGTCGCTGCCGCTGAGCGCGCGCAGCAGGAGCCGGGAGCGATCCTGGTCGCCGACGATCACGGCGGCCTGGAGCAGTCCACGGCCGAGCAACGTGAGCGACGTCGCCAACGGGGCGTCGAGCGGGATGTCCTGCGCGGCGCCGCCCGCGAGCGGCACCCAGTGGATGGACGGCGCCCCGCCACGCCCGCGCTGCAGCCAGGCCACGGAGCGTCCGTCGCCGGCGAAGCTCACGGCCGTGCCGGGTCCCTCGGTGACGATGGGAAAGCCGGCCTCGGCCCGGACGACGACGATCCTGGCGTCGGCCCCGCTGCCGCTGGTGAAGGCGAGATACCGCCCATCGGGCGACCAGACGGGCGCGCTGGCGTTCTTCGCGACCTCGCTCGTGACGTAGACCTCGCCGGTGAGCTCGGCGACCCTGTCGTGCCAGGCATCGGCATCCGAGGCCGCCAGCACGCGCCTGAGATCGGCCAGCGCAGCGTCGTAGTGCCCGGCATCCCAGGCGAAGTAGGCCCGGTCGTAGAGCTGGGCGGAAGTCATTGCCGCGGGGCGGCTACCCTGCTGGGCAGCGAGCGGAAGGGCGGCGAGTGCGAGGAGCGCGAGCGGCCTACGGAGCATCGTTCGTTCCTGTCTTCAAGGGCTCTGGTCTGTGTGGCGCTGCGGTAACCTACACCGGGGTGTCTGGTGGCTCACCCCTCGTGGTTACGCACCGTGGACGGAAACGGCTGGAGCACCACGGCAACACGGAGGGCTCCGCCGGCGCGAATGCCCTCCGCGTCCCGCTGCCGCCGGGCCATTCCCTGCGGCTGCCGTCCGGACGCCCTACTCCACCGTCACGGACTTGGCGAGGTTCCGCGGCTGGTCCACGTTCGCCCCGCGCTTCACGGCGATGTAGTAGGCCAGCAGCTGCAGCGGCACCGACGCCAGGATCGGCGTCAACGCGTCGAGCGTCTCCGGGATGCGGATCTCATGGTCGATCAGGCCCTCGAGCGCCGGCTCGTCACGGCTGGTGATGACGATCGTGCGGCCCGCACGCGCCTTCACCTCCTGGATGTTCGAGACCACCTTCTCGAACACCGCGTCGTGCGGGGCGATGAAGACTACCGGCATGTTCTGGTCGATGAGGGCGATCGGCCCGTGCTTCATCTCGGCGGCCGGGTAGCCCTCGGCGTGGATGTAGCTGATCTCCTTGAGCTTGAGCGCGCCCTCGAGCGCGGTCGGGAAATTGTAGCCGCGCCCCAGGTACAGGAAGTTCCTCGAATCCTTGTACTGCTCGGCGATCTTCTCGATCTCGGCCGCACGATCCAGGATGCCCTGCACCTGCGCCGGAAGCGCCGCCATGGCCTGCGCGAAGCTCCTGCCGCGCATCACGCTCACCGTGCGCTTGCGGCCCAGCTTGAGGGCCAGCAGGGCCAGTGCGATCACCTGGCTGGTGAACGCCTTGGTGGACGCCACGCCGATCTCCGGGCCCGCGTGCAGGTATACGCCGCCGTCGTCCTCGCGGGCGATGGTCGAACCCACCACGTTCACGAAGCCCAGCGTCTTGGCACCGCGGCGCTTGGCCTCGCGCATGGCCGCCAGCGTGTCCGCCGTCTCGCCCGACTGCGAGATCACGATGCACAGCGTCCTGCCCGTGACGATGGGGTTCCGGTACCGGTACTCCGAGGCGTACTCCACCTCGGTGGGGATGCGCGCGAAGTCCTCGATCAGCATCTCGCCGATGAGCGCCGAGTGCCAGCTGGTGCCGCAGGCCGTGATGACCACCTGGTCGATGTTCATCAGCTCGTCGTGGCTCATGTTGAGGCCGCCGAGCTTGGACGTGCCGTCCTCGAGCACGAGCCGGCCGCGCATCGTGTTCTCGATGGTCTGCGGCTGCTCGAAGATCTCCTTCAGCATGAAGTGGTCGAAACCGCCGCGCTCGATGGCGGCGAGGTCCCACTCGATGGTGTCCACGTTCCGGTTCACCGGGCTGTGGTCGATGTCCATCACGCGGTAGCCGGTCGGCGTGAGCACCGCGAGGTCGCCATCGTCGAGATAGACGACCTGGCGGGTGTGCGCGAGGATGGCCGAGGCATCGGAGGCGAGGAAGTACTCGCCATCGCCGACGCCGATGAGCAGCGGGCTGCCCTTGCGTGCGGCGACGATCTTCTGCGGATCCTTGCTGGAGACGACGGCGACGCCAAAGGTGCCCTCGACCCTGTGCAGGGCCGCGGCGACGGCGTCCTCCAGCGAGCCCTTGAAGAGCTCCTGGATGAGGTGCGCCAGCGTCTCGGTGTCGGTGTCCGAGCGGAAGGTGTGGCCGCGCTTGGTCAGCTGTGCGCGCAGCACGTTCGAGTTCTCGATGATGCCGTTGTGCACCACGGCCACCGTCTCATCGGTGGAGAGGTGCGGGTGCGCGTTGCGCTCGGTCGGCGGGCCGTGCGTGGCCCAGCGCGTGTGCGCGATGCCGATCTTGCCGGTGACGGGGTCCGACGCCAGCGTGCCTTCAAGCTTGGCGATCTTGCCGGCCGCGCGGCGGGTCTCGAGTCCCTCGCCATCGAACAGCGCGACGCCCGCGGAGTCATAGCCGCGGTACTCAAGGCGCTTGAGTCCCTCGATCAGGTAGGGGAGGGCCTGCTTGGGGCCGATGTAGCCGACGATACCGCACATGTTATGACGGAGGACGGAGGACGGAGGCGAACTGCGAAACGGAACCTACTGCAACTGCGCCAGCAACTGCCGGCCCCGGTCCACCAAGGCCTTTGCACCCTCGGCGGTCGGTGCCTCAGCAATCACCCGGACGATCGGCTCGGTTCCGCTGGGTCTTATGTGCACCCAGCGGTCCGCCCACGCCAGCCGGAGGCCGTCCTGCGTATCGGCCTCGGCATCGGGGAAGGCGGACCGCAGGGCGGCGTAGACCGCGTCCAGCGGCTGGTCGGGGCGGTCGAGCTTGTCCTTGAGGATCGCGTAGCGAGGAAAGCGCGCGACGATCTTGGAGAGGGGCTCGCCGTCCTCGTGGAGGAGTTGCAAGAGCAGTGCCACCCCAAGCGGCGCGTCGCGGCCGAGGTGCAGCTCGGGCAGGATCACCCCGCCGTTCCCCTCCCCGCCGATGACGGCGCCGGCATCGCGCATGGCCAGGGCCACGTTCACCTCACCCACCGGCGCGCGGCGCACCGACGCTCCTCGCTCGCCCGCCATGTCGTCCACGATGCGGCTGGTGGAAAGGTTGGTGACCACCGGGCCGTTGCGGTGTCGCAGCACGACACGTGTCGCCAACGCGAGCGTGTAGTCCTCGCCGATGGCCCTGCCCTCGTCCGAGACCAGCGCCAGGCGATCCACGTCGGGGTCGGTGGCAAAGCCGATCACGGCGCCGCTCCGCTTCACCAGCGCCTCGAGCGCAGCGAGGTTCTCGGCCACGGGCTCGGGCGGCCGCGGGAAGCGCCCGTCGGCCTCAAGCTCGATGGCGTGCACGGTGCAGCCCAGCAGCTCCAGCAGACGCGGGATCACCGCCCCGCCGGCGCCACGGCAGGCATCGTAGGCCACCGTGAACTTCCGCGAACGGATGCCCGCGACGTCAATGAACGGCAGCGCCAGCACCGCATCGAGATGCCGAAAGATGGCATCGTTGTCGAAGTGCGCCTGGCCGAGCCGATCCCAGGTGGCGTAGGGAATGCCGGCGTCGACGAGCGCGCGCATCTCCCCGCCCTGCGCGGCACTCAGGAAGAGCCCGTCAGGCCCGATGAACTTGAGCGCATTCCACTCGATGGGATTGTGGCTGGCCGTGATGCACAGCCCACCCGCCGCGTGGTGGTGCTCCACGGCCAGCTGCAGCGTCGGCGTCGTCGTGAGCCCGATATCGATCACATCCGCCCCGACCGACTCGAGCGCCGCCCGGGTGACCGAGTGAAACAGCGGCCCGGTGACCCGCGAATCGCGCCCCAGCACGACGGTGGCAGTCCCGCCCTTCTCGCGCGCCCGCCCAATCGCCCAGGCCCCGAACGCCGCCGCATACCGTGCCACCACCTCAGGCGTCAGCCCAAAGCCGACCCGGCCACGGATGCCGGACACGGAAATCATCAATCGTGGATCAGACATCCCTTAAAGATGCGCGTTGGACGGGGA